>CAIUKX010000118.1 GCA_903899795.1 uncultured Flavobacteriales bacterium | reverse complement strand
TACCTGGTCAAATAAAAGAAATTAAACAACAGCTGGATATAAATATTTCTCCAGAAACTCCAAAGCCAAACGACGATGTAACCATAACAATTGAAACATATGGATTAGATTTAAACTCAACAGACATACAGTGGTTGCTAAATGGTAAGGAAATATTAAGAGGAGATGGTAAAAAAGTCTTCACATTCAACGTTGGATCAACAGGTGAAAGTAAAGTGAACTTAAATATTTTTCCAAAAGATCAATTTCTTTCTCTGTTGAAATGGAAGAGTTTCTCGAAATATGTAAGGTTTGACGAAGTAATTTGGAGAATTTGGAGAGAAAATATTCTGCTTTATCATTCTCATTATAAATCAAAAAGCTCTGAATAGAATTTAACGTATTGAAAATAAAGTGAGGATTCATTTGAGCAAACAACGCTTTTTGTTCCAAGATCAATACTTTCTGTTTGGTTTCGAATTGTCGTTTCTTATAGCGAACGAAGAGGAAAACAAGGTAACCAATAGTCAATAGAATCAAAAAGAAGAAATAATTGGTTCGCCAAAAAGGAGGTGTTATTTCAAAATTCAAAATATCATGTATAGGTGACCAGCTATTATTTTCGTCCAAAAATGATGCCTCGAGCTGGTACTCCCCATCTTCAGGATTCAACAAGATGATTTGAGGTTTTGTAACATAGGTCCATTTTGACGTTTTGCCCAATCTATATTTATACATTCCTTTTGTAACAAAATCAGTTGCTCCAAAATTTATTTGAACAACATCCTCCGAATATGGTATCTTGATATCATGTTTCAGATTGATCGATTTGTCATCAACAATGATCGATTTAAGGATTACCTTATATCCATTTTTTATTCTTGATAAATAACTCAGATTGACAATTGATAAACCCTTGTTCGTTCCTATCCATGCTTTATTTTTATCTACAAAAACAGAGGTGATTTCATCGGAATACAATCCTTGCTTTTTGGTTAAGCAGTCAAGACCAATTTCTCCATTTTCTCCTTTCCATAAAATATTTACTCCTTTTTTTGTACCTACCCAAAGCCTGTTTTGGGGGTCGACAAATAATGTCGTAATGTCTTCTGAAAGTAAATTGTTAACCCTCAAAAATTGATTCCCTTTCCACAAGAAAATACCTGCATCTCTTGTAGCAACAACTTTTCCCCAAGTATTATGTTCAATTAGATCCGTTATTTTATGGTTAAACTCTTTAGGACAAAAAGCAATTACTTTACCCTCCTTCAAAAAGTGGATTCCATTCCTATCGCCTAACCAAATAGTACCCTTATGATCTTCCATCACAGCAAAAAATACTTTGGCATTGTTATTGATTGCATCAAACAATTGTATCTCTTTACCTTCTGCATTAATTTCATAACCAGATCTACAAATTGAAAGGCACTTGTTTTTTATGGGGTAAAGATCACGGGCCCAATTTCCTGAAACTTTTTCTCCTTCTAAATACACCCCTTGGTTACCAGATGAGATGAGGAGTTTATTGTCTACACAGCTGAATGTACATAACTGGTAATCAGTATAAATTGTATAGATTTTGGAATCAGTTATTTTTTGAATTCCAAGATTATTATAACCAAGGTACAAATCCTTATTTAATCCAAACACACTCCTTAATTCATCGGAAAGAAGTCCTTTTTTATGATTTAATCCTTGAATTTCAAAATATGGGATATAAAAAACACCTGCTTCCAATGTCGAAAACCAATATCCTCCTTTTGAATCTCTAAATGAATTTGAAACGGAATAATTGGCAAGTAATGTTTTACGTAATATTGGATTTCCGTTCTCAAATTTATATATCTGCAAACCTTTACCCAATTGTCCTATCCATAAATCATGACCGATCGAATTAATATGAAGTATTTGACTTTTCTTATCGATCGCTAATTTCTTTCGCTCCGTTAGATTATATATAACATTATCAGTTAGGAAATAGGAATTATTTTGGCTTTTTGTTAGTTTTTTGCGAGGATTACCCTGTAAAGTCAATGCGATTAAATCACATTTTTTGTCTTTACAGTAGAGTATTTTCAATCTAGGCATTCGGTTTTTATTCCATCCATTATACTTGGCTGACCACAGTTCATTTTTACCATATGTTGTGACTTGGATTGTTGCATTGGGTTGAAATACTTGTCTAAAACTCCCCTTAGAATCGATTGAATAGGTTCCATAATTATTGACAGAAAGCAGAACGGTTTTGTTCTCTAGAACCAACATGTTTTTTTCAACATCATAAACATTTTTAAGGTGTTTTCTGATTAAATGGTTAAATCGAAAGTGATGTATTTTGCCATCTTCATAATAACATAATTCATTCAACATAGTCACAAACCATATTCTGCCAAATGGATCTTTGTAAATGTTTAAAATAACATCATCCAACAATCCTTCCTTTTTTGTATAGGTGACAAATTTTTGACCATCATACTTGACAGCTCCCCGATCTGTACCAATCCAAATATTACCTTCGTTGTCTTGTTCTACGTCGTAAGTTTCCGAACTAGGCAATCCATTTTCTGTTGAGTAATTTCTATAATTGTACTCAAAGTCACACATTTTCTGCCCATATCCGGCAAATGAAAAAATAAAAAATAAAAGTGTGAAAAAGATAGAGAAGCTCTTCAATTTGTAAAAGTTATAGTACACAAAAATAGGAAAGTTTTTCATTCAGTTAGGCAATTCAGAATAGTTGATCTGTCTTTTGTCTCAAAGTCTTTTGTCTTTTATCTTATTAAGCTATCTTTGTTATCCACACGTCAAAAAAGAGTATGAGCACGAGTAAAAATGAACTTTATCTATTCAATAGTTTAACAGGTCAAAAAGAAAAATTTGAACCGATTCATGAAAATCGTATAGGTATGTATGTGTGTGGACCTACACTCTACAGCGAACCTCACATGGGAAACATGCGGACGTTTATCAATTTTGACATGATTTACCGCTACCTCTTGAAATTAGGATTTCAAGTAAAGTATGTGCGCAACATTACAGATGCGGGACATATTACCAACAGTGCAGGTGACGAAGTAGACAGCATCGGAAAAGTTGCCCGTCTGGAACAAGTTCAATCACTGGAAATCGTCTACAAATACAACGTGAAATTTCAGGAATTACAACGCATCTACAACATGTTGCCTCCAAGCATTGAACCTACGGCAACTGGGCATATTCAGGAGCAAATTGAGATCATCGAACAAATCATTGAGAATGGGTTTGCTTATGTAGTCAATGGTTCTGTTTATTTTGACGTGAAAGCATACGGACAGAAATTCGAATACGGAATTTTAAGTGGAAGAAAAGTAGATGAATTAGCAGAAGAAACAAGAATCTTAAATGCGCAGGATGAAAAACGTTTCTTTGCTGATTTTGCACTGTGGAAAAAAGCCAATCCGGATGACATGCAGATTTGGCGCTCACCATGGGGAGATGGAAATCCTGGGTGGCACATCGAATGTACAGCAATGAGCACCAAATATTTGGGATCACATTTCGACATTCACGGTGGTGGAATGGACTTGAAGTTTCCTCATCACGAAGATGAAATCGCTCAGAATTGTGGTTCTTTGGGTTGTAATCCGTCTAAATATTGGATGCACGCCAATATGTTGAACGTCAACGGACAAAAAATGAG
>CAIUKX010000117.1 GCA_903899795.1 uncultured Flavobacteriales bacterium | reverse complement strand
GTTATTGAATAAATAATAATTCACACTTCAATGAAATAAGAATCGAATTCTCCAATTTAAGAAGGGGTCAGGTTGATGATTAAATATAGGGGCTGGCCTGTTCTCAGGTTGGCTTTTTTTTGCCGTTGTTGGTGTTCTTCACCAACAATGCCTAAGCAGTAAAAGGCACCAGATAGTTTCTAAACCAAGCTAAACATTTTTTTGGATTTAACTTCCTGCAGTTTCTATCCTTAGCGAAAACTGTACATAGAAGCTGAGGCGGCTACTATAGATACCGGTGCGCAGAAAGAACAAATGCAAAAAGACCTTGACTATTATAAGGGTTTTATTGTTAGCGTATCCAAGAAGCTGGACAATGAAAAATTTGTAGCCAATGCAAAGCCGGAGGTAATAGCAAATGAGCGCAAGAAGAAGGCAGATGCGGTGGATAAGGTAAAGACGCTCGAGGAGAGCCTGTCGCTACTTTAGTAGAGAAAATGATCAGACCTGATTTGGCCTTCGCAACCGTGGAGGCCATTTTATGAAAGCGGATGTACCTACTTAAGTTAGTGGTTTTTATTGTTGTATAGGTGATATTTTTACATTCATTTCGAGATAAAGTTTCATAATTATGTTTAAAGGAACTTATCGTTTGTATAAAGTGTGGTTTGAGGTCGGAAATTATGATCATAAATCGATATTAATATGCTAATTTTATCTGACGTTTATGACAATGCTATGAGGAAAATTGTTTTCTATGTGGGGATAGTTGAGGATGATTTTGGCCTAAGGGACACGCTCGATAGTTTTTTCTCATTGAGGGATGATTTTAAGGTTTTGTTTTCGGCAGGCAAGCTATCTGGTTTGCTGGAAAGTAAAATAGTTTCTAAACTCGATTACCTGATCTTGGATGAGCATCTTGAGGATGGCTCCGGCTCGGCGATGATGGGCAAATTGATGAAACTTAATCCCGATGTGAAGATAATTTTTATTTCGGGCGACGAGAATCAGCAGTTAATGATGAGCGTGCTAAAGGCCGGTGCGGCAAGTTTTATATACAAACCGTTCTCATTGCACGATATTGCAAATTCATTTGTCGGGATCATAGAGAATGGTACTTTTCTAAAGCCTGCGGTGATCACGAGGTTACTGGAAATTATAGGCCATGATGGGTCCACAAAAGAAGGCAGTTGGGTTCAGCAGCTTACAGCAAAAGAAAAATTGGTGGCCGGCTATATTGCCGATGGTAAGACCTATAAAGAAATTGCCCGGCTTTTAAATGTTTCCGTGCACGGGGTTAACCACCACACTAAAAATATTTATGCCAAACTTGGTGTTAGTTCGCGACATCAGTTAGTTAACAAAATTGGCCAAAGAGCGCATATCAGCTAAATTTCCCCGGTTAATTAATGGAAAACATACAATTTAGTTTTGACGATTTTTCCGAGCTTTTCCCATACCATATATGCTTTGACGGCGCCGGAAAGATAACATCGCACGGACTATATCTAAAGCACCTGGCGGGCATAGATACCGGCTTGCAAATATTTGACTTCTTTTCGTGTAAACGAGCGCACAATGACAATCCGGTTTTATCACTACCCGATATTCTCCCTAATGAAACGGTAATACTTACCCTGGCAGGCAACCCTGACATTCACTTGAAAGGGAAATTTGCAACGCTTTTGAACGGTCCGGCAAAATCGGTTTTCATTGGGTCTCCAAATTATAGTTTTCATGGGGAAAATGACACTGATCTGGTTGGCTCATTATACGAAGATAATGTGACGTATAAATCGGTTGCCAACTTTGACCTGGGTTTACTCAGCCTGGAAGATACAGTTAACGAGCTAAAGGATTACGAAAATGTGCTAAGGTCCCCGGACGGTTCCTCAAATATTCGGAAGTATGCTATTACTGTGTCGGACAAAGAAGGACAGGTAGTTTGGTGCAACAAGAATTTTGAAAACCTTTCCGGCAGGAGTTATAAAGAGATAATAGGCAGGCGCCCCAGGGAGGCGATATACGGTAGAAGGTCTGTTTTTATTGATAAGGACTATGTGGATGATAAAATAAAATCGGGCAAACAGTTCTATTTTGAAAATATTGGTTATTCAGTGTTGGGCAGGGAATTTTGGTTTGGTGTGGTCGTGAAGCCAATCTTTAATAAGCAACGGCAGATCGTTGGCAGGGTGCACTTTATGAAGGATATCTCGAAGCGCAAATCCATGGAATTAGCCAACAATGAAAGTGAAAAGCTGATGAGTTTAGCGCTGGAAGCTTCACGGGCAGGGGTCTGGTCGTACGAGATGATAACCCGTGAATTTGTAACTGCCGGGCAATTCCACAAGATCATTGGCATACAACAAAAGGGAAACTTTTTTTTATGTACGTTTCTGAGGATGATGCATCGCGATGATCTGAGAAATCTTTTGTGTAATATCCTGCCCAAACTAACAATAGCGTCACCAGGTTTTGATTTTGAAAGCCGTATTTTGATAAACGGCGCCTATCGTTTTTTCATAAGCAGGGGATTGTGTGTGCAGTGGGACAGCAAAGGCGCACCCTTGAAAATAGTGGGGACACTTCGAGACAGGACCAGTGAACTGGCACATACTTTTGAAATTAGGCAGCAGGAGAAATTCTATCATAATATTCTGGACAAGTTACCTCTGGATATAGCGCTGTTCGATCACGACCACCGCTACTTGTATGTGAATAGGAATGCGATAAAAAATGATGAGGTAAGAGCCTGGATAATTGGCAAGGACGACTATGAATATGCACGATATAAGGGCTTGGACAGCGCATTTGCCGATGAGCGAAGGGCATTGTTCAGAGCAATAGCGGATACAAAAAAAAGCCACAGTATATTAGAGACGAAAAAAGTGGGTAATGAAAGAAAACACCACCTGCGTGTCCTGACACCTTTACTTAAAGAAGATGGTGACATTGAGCTCATTGTGGCTTATGCCATAGATATCACTTCGCAAATTGAGAATGAAAATAAACTCAAGCGGCAGGAGGAGCAGGCGAGGAATTTTCTAAGTATTACAAAGGATGCCGTGTTCTTGTCAGAAGCCGATGGTACGATCATTAGCTATAATCCTTCTTTTTTGAAAAAAATAGGTTTTCAGGATAAGCCCGGTGGCCTGGATTTGTTTTCTCTCTTTTCCGCAAAGGCGGGCAAGCAGCTCAAGGTGTCGATCAACGAATTGTTCACGACAGGGCAGCAGCAGAAAGGTGTTTTAAACTTAGGGAAACGATATTTAGAGTATACTTTCATCCTTCAGCTGGGAGATGAAAGGGATAAATTTGTAGGGCGGATGTCAGATATTACTGCGGAGGTAACAAAAGAAAAAAATCTTAAGAGATTACTCAAAGTTGAATCTGACCTCAACAAGCGAAAGACGCAGTTTATTCATATCACTTCTCATGAGCTGCGCACACCACTTACTGTGATAAGTACTAACTC
>CAIUKX010000116.1 GCA_903899795.1 uncultured Flavobacteriales bacterium | reverse complement strand
TCTCCTTTATTGATAACAATTTTCATTTTTTTCCCACCCAAGACATACGAAGGCCGAACCAATAATGGAAAACCTAAATCATCTGAAAGTTCCAATGCTTGTTCAGCACTTTCTACAATTCCGTATTTCGGGAAAGGAATATCATTTGCTTCTAGCATTTTCGAGAAACGTCCTCTATCTTCTGCCAAATCCAGAGCTTCAAAGCTTGTTCCGATAATTTTAATTCCATGTCGTTCCAGTTTCTGAGCCATTTTCAAGGCTGTTTGTCCACCCAACTGAACAATTACTCCTTCAGGTTTTTCAAGTTGAATTATATCGTAAACATGTTCCCAAAAAACAGGCTCAAAGTACAATTTATCAGCAGTATCGAAATCCGTTGAAACAGTTTCAGGATTACAGTTGATCATAATTGTTTCGTAACCACATTCTTTGGCTGCCAATACACCGTGAACACAGCTGTAGTCAAACTCGATACCTTGACCGATACGATTTGGTCCTGATCCAAGGATTACTATTTTCTTACGATCCGAAACTATACTTTCATTTTCATATTCAAAAGTTGAATAGTAATAAGGCGTTTTTGCTTCAAATTCAGCAGCACACGTGTCGACTAACTTATAAACTCGATTTATATTGAATTCTTTACGTTTGGTATGTACTTCCGATTCAAGACATCTAAGTAAATGAGCAATTTGACGGTCTGCGTATCCTTTTTGTTTCGCTTCATACATCAACTCTTTCGGAAAATTTTCCAAATGGAATTTTTCAATTTTACGTTCCAACTTGATCAAGTCTTCAATTTGTTTCAAGAACCAAATATCGATTTTTGTTTTTTCAACGATCTTCTTGAATGGAATCCCCAATTTGATGGCGTCGTATATGTGGAATAAACGGTTCCAGCTGGCAAATTCAAGGCTATGAAGAATTTCATCTTGATTCGTCAATTCTTTACCGTCTGCGCCTAATCCGTTGCGATTTATCTCAAGTGATTGACATGCTTTTTGAAGTGCTTCCTGGAAAGATCTTCCTATCCCCATAACTTCTCCAACTGATTTCATTTGAAGTCCAAGTTTTCGGTCGGTTCCTGGGAATTTATTAAAGTTCCAACGTGGAATTTTAACAATTACATAGTCCAAAGTTGGTTCAAAAAGTGCTGAAGTTGTTTTTGTAATTTGATTACTTAATTCATTCAAATGGTATCCAATCGCCAGTTTAGATGCGATCTTTGCAATCGGGTATCCAGTTGCTTTAGAGGCTAAAGCTGATGATCTTGATACCCTTGGATTAATTTCAATTGCAATAATATCTTCTTTTTCATCCGGTGAAACAGCAAATTGTACGTTACATCCTCCGGCAAAATTTCCGATTGAACGCATCATATTAATCGCCATATCACGCATGCGCTGGTACGTGTGATCTGACAAGGTCATTGCTGGTGCTACAGTAATGGAATCACCGGTATGGATTCCCATTGGATCGAAATTTTCAATGGAACAAATGATTACTACGTTATCGTTTGAATCACGTAAAAGTTCTAATTCAAATTCTTTCCAACCTAATAATGCTTTATCGATCATTACCTCGTGAATCGGAGATAATTGGAGTCCACGGTTCAATAAATCATCAAAATCTTTTGCATCGTAAACAATGGAAGCACCGGCACCTCCTAAGGTGAAAGATGCACGAATGCAAAGTGGAAAGCCAAATTCCTGAGCTATTTCTTTCCCTTCCAAGAATGATTTAGCCGTTTTCTGAGGAGCCATAGGGACACCGATTTTGTTCATCAGTTCTCTGAATTCTTCCCTATTTTCTGTGATTTCAATTGCTTTGATGTCAACCCCGATGATTTCTACATTGTGATCTTCCCAGATGCCCATTTCCGCACAAGTGATACATAAGTTCAAAGCAGTTTGCCCACCCATAGTCGGTAAAACAGCATCGATTTTATGTTTACCCAGTATCTCAACAATACTTTCCGGTTCAAGAGGAAGTAAATAGACATTATCTGCAATTACTTTATCCGTCATTATTGTTGCCGGATTAGAATTAATGATAGTTACTTCAATACCTTCTTCTCTTAGAGAACGTGCGGCCTGAGATCCTGCATAATCAAATTCACATGCTTGACCTATAACGATGGGGCCACTACCGATGATTAGGATTGATTTGTACGAATTGTTTTTTGGCATTTCTGTCGTGCTTTTTTGTTTGAGTTCT
Source organism: uncultured Flavobacteriales bacterium (assembly GCA_903899795.1). Taxonomy (GTDB): domain Bacteria; phylum Bacteroidota; class Bacteroidia; order Flavobacteriales_D; family Crocinitomicaceae; genus CAIUKX01. The sequence continues at coordinate 9,456 of CAIUKX010000116.1, read as the reverse complement.
GCATTGGAAAAACTCTTCTCCAAATTGGCGCAAAATTAATCAAAAGTGTTAAGGTAGCTAGTTAAATTTTAAGCATGTTTTTAACAATTATCGTGAATAACTTCTATATCCCTGTGATAGAGATGAGTTACAGCTAAAACGATTTTTCATGTTTTGAACTGTGCTAAATATTGTTTTTTTTCTGAATTATTCAGTCTTTATGAGTCTTTCGAAAAATAAAGGCCTAGTTTTTAACGATTTCATGTCGAAATTTCTATTCTTTTTTTAATATTGAGTGAGAAATGGGATTAACTTTGTCATGAAAAAGATAGTTTAAGTTGATACGATCAGCATTATTATTTTTTAAAAACAGAATAAAACTACTACGATAATCGCTTGATAAGAAAGTGTATTCAGCGAAAACAAAGTGTGTAATGACTGAACAAAATAAAATAAATATAGCTAGTGATCAGATTTCGAGACGTTTCAAAACTCCGGGCTTAACTTGGTTTATATCAGTTACGGTAATTCTTCAATTTTTCGTTATCAATATTACTGATCATTCTGGTGCAATTAATATTGAGACTTTCACTTTATTCGGTGCTCCAGATGCTGTAGAAATATACAGCGGTCAGTATTGGGGGGTATTCACCAATAACTTCATTCAGGTTTATTGGAAACCACTTCTGATAAACAGTTTGGAATTATGGCTTTTTGCTGCCTACATTGAACGTCGGATGGGGTGGATTCGTTTATTGTTAATCATCATTTTGGCTTCAATAATCCCCTCTCTTTGGCAATTGACGTTGACTACCGAACCAGGAATTGGATTATCGGGTGTCAATTATACTTTGTTTGGCTATATTTTCATGAAGTCAAAAGGGGATAGAGATTTTAATATTCGTGGTAAATATATCTTTCTGATACTCATGGTTGGAGAACTTGTATATTGTAATTATTACAATTTTACTGTTAAAGATTTATATCGAACAGAGGCAATGACGGCAGGTTTGCTCTTGGGTTTATTATTTGGAGCTAATCCCGGCAAGATCAGATCCGTTATGATTGGATTTGTATGTTTGATTTCAATTTTTACACTTTTTTATGCACCTTGGTCCAGTGAATGGCAACTTTATCAAGGGGTTAAATACCATGAGGCGGGTAATTATTCCAGAGCTGAGATGTACTATCATAAAGTACTTGAAATGGATAAAAGCAACAGTGCAGCTAAACGTAATTTGGTATTGTTGAAGATTGATGATTTAAAAGAGCAGGCTTATCAGGCACATTTACACAAAAAATATACTTTAGCCAGAGAGATTTACAGGCAGATTTTGTCACTGGATCCTAATGATGTTTGGGCAAAAGAAAATCTGGAAGAGTTGAATTAAGAAATTATTTGACCCTGAGATTTCTCCCGATTTGCAATGCTGTTGTTTGTTTGATTCCGTTTAATTGACAAATTTTAGAAATCGTTGTACGGTTACGGGTTGCTATAGCTGACAATGTATCCCCCGGTTTTACTTTATAGTATTTATAAACAGGTTTCACAACTGGTCGAATCGTTGCTGTAGTAGATTCTCCATGTTCTCCGAAGTCTGATGGTTTAGCTCCGGGACGAAATAATCCCTTGTGCAACATTAAATTTTGATCTTTACAAGCGTATTTATCGAAATCAATTACCTCTTCCGGATTCATCGGTGCATCGTAGAAGCGAAGTTCGAAATGTAAATGAGCACCGAAAGAATGCCCTGTGTTTCCACCCAACCCAATCGGATCACCTGCTTTTACGTCTTGATTCGGTGCACATAGATGTTTGCTTAAATGTGCATAAAACGATTCTAAACCATTGTAATGCCGGATAATAACGAGGTTTCCAAAACCACCTTCATTAAACTTGGCATATCGTACTTTTCCAGACCATGCTGCTCTGACTGTATCACCAATGTTTAAAGCAATATCAATCCCATTGTGATACCTTCCTTTTCTAAAACCATATCGTGAAGTCACATTGCCATTAAAAGGAATGTGAAATCCATCATCTTTATCTTCGTTCAGACAAAGCCAAATAGTATCTCTTAATCTTCCCAAATCATTTGTACGATCGGATGTGTAACAGACCTCATTGTCCCAACTCTGAATGAAATTTAGTGTTGTATCGGAAGAAATAATGGAATACAACCGGTCATTTAATATCCCGTCAAAATCATGATCGTTGATATATTCCCATGTCCGGTTTGAATAAATAATCATTTTTCCTTTGTCGGTATCAATTGTATCAAGCACAGATTGGGCTTTGGAGAAAAATACAGATCCTAAAAGGAATATAAAGAGTATAATTTTTGTCATACAGATTCATTGTACACCACTGAGCTTAAGGCTTATTTTTTTGTAGAACTTTTTTAAAACAAAAAGAAGTTCTGCTCAAATGTGTGTGTGTTCTTAATTTGTTGCCTGCAAATATAGCGATTTTAGCTTATTTCGTCACAACGTCCATTACAAGAATGTTGTAAAATAAGTCTTCATTTGGTTTTACAAATCCTTCTGATCCCTTAGTTCCAAAGGCTTCCGAAGAAGGCACAGTAACAAACATCCTGTCTGCTTTTTTAGCATTTATTAACGCTTTTTTCAATCCTGGAACAATTCCTTTATCAGAATACAACAGCTTGTAAGGGGTGTTTTTTTGATAAGAATTATAGTAAATTGGATTACTTTCTGAACTGATCATACAATGAAATATGACAGCATTTTTCGTATTGAATGTAAGTTTATTTTCTTTGTTTTCTTCAAAAACCCAAACCTTCACACCATCTACTTCACGTGTAGGTTGTCTTTTTTCTAATATATGTACTGTGACATAATTCATTGAATTAGGCGGAACAAACCATCCCGATTCACCTTCTTTTTTGATCCCTTGTTCACCTCTTGCCAATTCAGATGGGATTTTAATTCTCACATAATCCCCTACCCGTAATTTTTCAAAAACAAAATCCCATCCTTTTGTCTGCATTTGAAATCCCACTACAAATGGGAAAAATGGTTTTCTCATGATATGATTTCCATCAATTACTTTTCCATCCTGAAGATTTACCTTGTAATCAATATTAACGACATCACCTTTTTTTACAGAATCACCTTTTCCGTGTTCGATCCATGAAATAACTATACCATTATCATACGATTCAGTTGACTTCACTTGACGTTTATCAGCATCAATGACTTTATTTGATTTTCGAGCAGTTCGAGTAATTGGCTGCTCTGAATTATTTTTATTTTCTTTAGGTTTTTCTACCCCTTGTGTCGAGCAAGATACGAGACTAATTAAAAGTGCAGTAATTATAAGGTGTTTTTTCATTTTACTATTTCGATTAAATGTAAATCAACAACAATAGGTGTTAAGGGCGGTATTTTGTCTAAGTCACCTGTTAATCCATGTGCTAAATGACTAGGGATTATCATTTTCACATGATCACCCACTTTCATTTTTTTTAATCCCTCTTGCACACCAGTTTCAACTTGACTATGATCAACAACAAGTTCAACTACTTCATCGCTTTTAGTTTCGTAACATTTAGTACCGTCCAACAATGAAATTGAATATTCAACATCTACAACAGATCCTTCTTTGGGTTGATTGCCGGAACCGTTTTTATAGATGTAATATTGTAATCCGGAACCTGTTTCATTCATCTTCCAGTTTTTATGTCCCTCCAAAAAAAGTTTTATAGCTATTTTTTCTTCTCCAGCAATGGTCTTATTCAATTCCATTGACTTCTCTTTTGACCAATTAATATCTTTTGGTTTATCTTCTTTCTGAGTACAGCCAACAAAGAACATAACAGACAAGTAAAATGCAATTTTCATCATTGTGTTCTATTTTTTACAAATGTAAACGAACTTTTTTTAATACGTTACTTTTTTATGAAACCATTATTCTCATCATTTGTTTATTAATTTCAGTTGAAGTAGGACTTATTGTTAACATAAAGATAATATTGAGGTAAAATTCTATTTACATCTTAGATGTTAATTTGTTGTAATGAATACATGTATAAATCCCACTATTATGGAACCTGTCAAATTACAGACTGATGATGTTGCTCTTTACCTTGAATTGGGACATGCAGCGTCTTCTAGAGGAGACCAAGATGAAGCTAAGAATTGGTATTCAATTGGTTTGAAAATAGCTAAAAGCTGTGGTGATATTATCAGTGAAAAAGAATTTAAACGTTTTCTTTTCTCTTTGTTCTAAGGTAAGTTTATTAAAACCAAAATATACTTCATAAAAAAAACTCAGAAATTAATTTCTGAGTTTTTTTATTTAAACAATTCGTAAAGAGCTTTATTACTTTATTAAAGTAATATGCCCATTATAGTAGAATTTCTTATCAGTTCCGATGTCCTTGGTGACTAATGACCATGAGTAAACACCATCTTCTACGACATTCCCCTTACAGGTTCCATCCCATTCAGCATTGACATCGTTTGTATTCCAAATTAATTCACCCCAACGATCAAATACATTTAGATCGAAATTTCTAAAATCATAACCAGCCATGTAGACTCTCCAAGTTGGATTGTTACCATCCCCATTCGGTGTAAATGCATTCGGTGCATAGAAAATTTGCTCTGGATAAACCGTTAGAACCTGTAGTATACTATCTGCGCATTGGTGATCAGAAATAGCAACCAGCATGACAGTATAAGTTCCGGTATCACCTTCCGGTAATTTGGAGATTACGTTTTCTAACGTTGATGATGAAGGTGAACCCCCTTGAATTCTCCAAATGTAATCAACTGCTCCGGTTGATTGGTTGGTAAAGTCAACTGTCGTATTGAACATTTGAATATGAGTAGGTGAATAAGTGAAATTAGCAATAGGCTCTGGATAAACAGTAAGAGCATTAGCTACTGATAATGTATCGACACAACCAGCTATTGAAGTAACTATTAAGGTTATTCCATAATGACCAGCCGCATATTGATTCAAAGTGATTTGATTTTGATTGGTAAATTGAACTCCATTGGAAATTTCCCAAACAGAAGAAGCAACCTGAGTTGGATCCATCATATTTGAAAGTGTAAATACAGCAGGTTCACATTGCGTACTATCATCTACTTTGAACATAGGAATTGTGAGGGTATTAACCCCAACAGAAGTTGTTAAAATCAAGGCAGTGGATTGACAAGCATCTGTAATCAAAACTGAATAATTTGTTGGAGAAGATACGGTAACATTAATAGAAGATCCTGTTCCGATAACAGTTGCTCCATTCGTCCACACCATAGAATATGGAGGAAGACCACCAGCCATATTGCTCACACTTAAATTAGCTATTTGATTCGGGCAAACTGTAACAGGAGGAGAAGCAATTCCACTTAATGGTTGTAATACTGTTACAAGTATAGAATCCTTTGCCGAAAGACAACCTGTTTGGTTTTCAACCTGAACAACATAGTAACCTGTCGTTGAAGGTGAAACTGTTTGTACCGGACCAGTACCTGCTAATCCTGTCCAATGGTAAGTGTATGATGTACCTCCAAAACCAATTGCACCGATTGTTGCTGTACCGTTTTGACAAATAGTTGTGTCTGGTGAAACCATGATTGTTGGCGCCACAGCTACTGAACCAGGTATAGTAACAATCGAGGAAGAAGTACACCCTAAAGCATCTTGTGACATAACTGTATAAGTTCCAGCTGCTAAACCAGTTTGAGTATTACTAGGTAACCAAGTAGTACCTGCATCAAAACTATATTGTGTAGCAGTAGCACAAGTAATCGTAATTGAGCCATCAGGAACAGCTACACAAGGTGTCGGTGAAACAAATGAAGTTGTTTGAACTGGTGCTGATGTAGCTGAAACAAGATTTACACTAGTTGAAGCTGTACATCCTGCTGCATTTTGAGACATCACTGTGTATGTACCCGCTGCTAAACCTGTCTGAACATTTGAAGGTATCCAAGTCACCCCAGCGTCAAAACTATATTGTGTGGCAGTTGCACATGTGATCGTAATAGACCCATTTGGTGAGCCTGTACAATTGGTAGGTGGAACAGACGTAGTTGATTGCGTTGGGACAGCTACACTACTTGTTAATGTAATTACCGAAGTTACTGAACAACCCGATGCGTCTTGTGACATAACTGTGTAATTCCCAGCTGCCAATCCTGTACTAATATTGGTTGCTCCCCATGTTGTTCCACCATCAAAACTAAATTGAGTAGCTGAGGCACAGTTAATTGTTATTGAACCATTTGGCGTACCTGTGCAGTTTGTTGGAGACACCAAAGTTGTTGTTTGTGTTGGTGCTGTTGCAGCATTAGCTAGTGTTACTGAAGATGTAACTGTACAACCGGATGCATTTTGTGACATTACTGTATATGCACCAGCCGCTAAGCCTGTTTTCACATTAGATGCTACCCAAGTTGTTCCGCCATCAAAACTATATTGTGTTGCAGTAGCACAGGTAATTGTTATGGAGCCATCAGGTGTCCCTGTACATGTTGTGGGCGCAACCAAAGTTGTCGTTTGAGTTGGTGGAACTGATGCGTTTGTCAAAGTTACCGATGTAGAAACTGTACATCCTGCAGCATTTTTTGACATTACTGTATATGTTCCTGCAGCCAAATTTGATTTTACATTTGAAGTCTGCCAGGTTGTTCCGCCATCAAAACTATACTGAGTACCTGTTACACAGGTAATAGTAATCGAACCATTTGGAGTTCCCGAACAGTTAGAAGGATTTACTAATGCTGTTGTTTGAGTTGGAAGTGGCGAAATCATAACATTGATGTTATCTGTATGCTTGCAAAGTGGATTGAAGGTAATATCATCCAAAGCAAAATCATTTCCAGTATTAACTGTGTTTTGATTCACTATACTAAGAACTGCAGAAGTACTGGCTCCAGAATTCCATGAACTGGTAAATTGCAGCCATGCACATCCGGTTTGTGAAGGAGAAAATACTGAACCTACTGGAACTCCATTAATCTGGAATTGAAGAAGTGCTACATTGGTTTCCGTAAGGGCACTCATAGCCCATGTACCAAATTGATAATCTGTATTCGAAGTAACAGTAACTGTTTCTGACCATACCAAAGAGTTCGGTGTCCCTGCACCATTCACAATTAACATTCTTCCCGGTCCAGCAGGTGTATGATCTGCACAGCTGGAGAAAAGATTATGAAGTAAGTTTGGACTTGTTGAAATACCATAGGTCCCTGGATTAGTTAAAGGCCCGTATGCACCACCTACCCCAAGTGTATAACCGGTTGTAAAACCTGTATTTCCTGATTCAAATGTACCGTTGACTACTAAGTTTGTTGGTTCAACAATACCAACTTCTACCGAATAATTACCAGCTGTATTTACAGTGATTGAATGATTGTGTGTACTATCAGACCAATTGTAATATTGATATCCGTTAGGAGCAGTTAGCACCAAAGAATTACCAGGACATAGTGTAGTATCATTTCCAAGAAATAAAACTGGTTCAGAACCAGTGCATTGAGAGAATGATGAGTAGGATATGGAAAGTAGAAAAATAATTAAAACTTGTTTTAACATCTTTTCATAGTTTTAGCATATAACAAAGATACGCATATTAGACGACAATCGTTGGAAAAAGTTGCTTTATTTTGTATTTTTTTATCAATTAAATTATTTCTTTCACTCTTCCAACTTCACCTGTTATTAATTTAACCTTTATCCCATGTGGATGAGTTGCTGAATTTGTGAGAATTTTATCTACTGTTCCTTCTGTCAAAATCCCTGTTGATTGGTCTTTCTTTAATACAATCTTGACTTCCGCTCCTATCGTAATATTTTTCCTGGTTGTCCCATTCATGTTTTTGTTCGATTTTAATAACAAACTCTTTACAGATAGCAATTTAAGCTATTTTTTTTATTCGTCAAAAAAAGATTTACTTGGCGGTAATTCTTTTGAAATTAATATTTAGTGATTGCTCAATTTGTCGGATTTTTCGGACTTCTTTCGGCTCAATAATACTAAGCGAAACTCCTTTTTTACCAGCTCGCGCTGTACGTCCACTTCGATGTGTGTAGTATTCTAATTTCTCTGGTAAATCGTAATGAACAACAAAAGCTAAATCTTCAACGTCAATTCCTCTTGCTGAAACATCTGTCGTAATCAGCAGTTGAACTTTATGATTTTTGAATGCCCGCATTGCTTTTTCTCTTTCACGTTGCTGAAGATCTCCATGGATTGCATCTGTTGAAAAGTTTTTACTCAACAGTTGTTTCACCAAATGTTGTGTGCCACTTTTTGTACGGCAAAAAATAATCCCACTGTCTCTCCCCTGCACACTTAAAAACTGAACGAGAGTCGAAAATTTGAAATTCGGTTCACAGGTCACGTATTGATGTTCAATATTTCGATTTACAACGTGAGTTTTACCAATTTCAACTTTATAAGCATCGACTGACATGTATTTCTGGATGATTTCTTTCAGGTTCTCAGGTAAAGTAGCCGAAAAAAGCCAAACATTTCTACTGTTAATCGTATACCTCAAAATAGCATCCAATTCTTCTTTGAATCCCATACTAAGCATCTCGTCAGCTTCATCCAGTACAATGGTTTCCACATGACTTAAGTCGATTGCTTTCTTTTCCAATAAATCGATTAAACGACCGGGAGTGGCAACAACAATATGAGTAGGACGACTTAAAGCACGAATTTGCAATTCAATTTTTTCGCCGCCATAAACGGCTTCGATAAATATTTTTTCAGAAAACTTTGTCAGTTTGAATAGTTGCTTGGCAATTTGCTGACCGAGTTCCCTTGTAGGAGTAAGAATGATTGATTGGATATTATCGAAATTACTATCTGTTCTTTGAAGAATCGGAATTCCGAATGCTACAGTTTTACCTGTACCTGTTTGTGCTTGACCAATAAAATCGGTTCCTTGATCAAGAAGAAATGGAATTGACTTTACTTGAATTTCTGAAGGAGAAGTGATTTTTAATTCTTGAAGTGCTTTAATGTATTGATCTTTTACACCTAGCTGTTTGAAAGTATTCAAAATAATAACTATTAATGAGCCCCAAAGTTACTTCAATTAACTGAATTTACAGATTCTTTATTAGTCACCCAAATAATTTTCCCAATAATCATTTAAATAAGCAACTAATTTACGAGATGTGTTATTGAAGTAACGCTTTGTTCTGTAGCCACTCACCCAAGTAATTCCACGGATGGCATTCGTTAAAAAGATTTCATCAGCAGCAATAATGTTTTGAGGAAAAATGGTGCATTCGTACACTTTGATTCCGTGCGATACTGCTAAATTAATGATTTGCATACGCATAGTTCCTGCTAAACATCCTTCATCAAGTCCAGGTGTATATAATACACCATTACTAACTACAAAAAGATTTGAACTTGAACTTTCCAGGATAGCTCCTTTTTCATTCACTATCAAAACTTCATCCAATTGTCGTTCTGAAGCATTGAT
>CAIUKX010000115.1 GCA_903899795.1 uncultured Flavobacteriales bacterium | reverse complement strand
TGGGCTTTAAAATGTCTTTTACAAGCCTCTTCGTTAGGGAAATAATGTAAAAATTCAATTATTGTCATAACTTTTTTCTACAAATATCTCACAGCGAAAAGTAATCTATTTACGTTGTGGTAAACTTGCGACGACTCAAAATAACAAAAAAGAAAAGAAGATGAAAAAGGAAAAGAAAGAAAAAAAGGACAAAAGTACAGTTAATGGTTTGGAAGCCAAACCGAAATTTAGACCATTGGATAAATTAAACAAGATGGAAACCAAAAGAAATGTTTCCAATTCATTAGTAAAAATGCTTGTAGATACAGTCGCCTGTTTATTTATTGCTCCAGCTGTAAGTGCTGTGACTGGTAAATATGCTCCTTTGGTGGGTGGCGCAATTAATTTTTCTGGTCATTATGTCGGTGATCAGTCAGGATTATTACGAGCAGTCGGAATGGGAACAATGGTTCATGGAATGGCAAAAGTGAATGAATACCGAAGCGAGGATTCAACAGTTAAAAGCCGTTTTGGTGGTATCAAAGATGACTGGTTGAAATGTTTTCTAAACAAAGACCCTGAATCCAAAAAAAATGAATTAATCAATTCTGAAGCAAAATCAATAGAACTACCCGAAGATACAAATCAAGTTTCGGGTATTCCTTCAAAAAACACACTAACATTTATCGACCCTTCTTATTTTGATGACTTAGATACTTTTAAATCTAAACAAAATGAAGAGCGAAATGATTCTTTTGATTTAAGTAGAAAATCAGAGCAGGAAATTGATGACTTTGACCTCGATGAGCGTTTAGATTTTGATGATGATGACATTGATTTTAGCCGTTATTAAAAGTAAAACTATTTAACCGTCAGCTATATTATTCACCTTAAATCAATCACCTATGATTAAGTCATGCCCCCTTTCATCAAGTGCTATCGATCAAATATTTCACCGATTGCAGTTGAAGCAAAAAAACGGAATCTATTTTGAATATGATGTTCGTGTAGATGGTGAAACACTATTTCCAAGAACCAATTCATTGGATGACTTCTTTTTGTTTCAAAGCTTTATTGTTTCATCAACCGAACAGATACGTTTTCATATCTACAAAGGTAAATCCAATCGATATGATTGTTTTGAATTTCTCCGAAATCAAAAGCCTGAGAGTGATTCGGTATTGAATGTTGAACAAAAAATTGAGGAAGCATTAAAGAAGCAAAGAACAGAATTTGAACTCGAAACGTTAAGAAACAGTGTTACACGATACAAAGAAAAAACAAGAGATTTAAAGGAACGTGTTAGTCAATTGGAATCCGAATTAAGACAGAGTAGTACTATTTCGGATATTGCCAAACTTATTCAGCAAAGTAACCTAATCAAACAGGGAGAAACACCTGTTTCTGCTCAAATTTTGTCAGAAAGTCAACCATTAAACGGACAGACAGCAGGAGAAAAGGAACAACATCTAAATACAAACACTCATAATGAACAAACTCAACCAAGTTCTAACAATGATGTTCAATTGATGGATGAACTAACACAGGAATTACTTTCAATGTTGACGAACCTAAAAAACAAACTTCCTGAATAAACATTTGAAAAACTAATGGGAACAACTTTAATGCTGGGGCATAATCCCGAAATAATTGCCAAAACAAGAAATTTTATTGTCTTAACCCTTAAATCAAAACAACATGAAAACAAAAATGAAT
>CAIUKX010000114.1 GCA_903899795.1 uncultured Flavobacteriales bacterium | reverse complement strand
GGAACTCAAAGCGGAAAAATGTTACGTCTTAGAGGAAAAGGACTTCCAGTTCTTCAGCGACACGGACATGGAGATTTGTTCATACACATCAATGTTTGGACACCAAAAAAAGTTTCAAAAGAAGAAAGAGAAGCATTGGAAAAATTAAGAAAAAGTGAAAATTTTCAACCCAATCCAGATGGAAACGAAAAAGGATTTTTTCAAAGGGTAAAAGATATGTTTCAATAATAGAGAAAGAGGATGTTCAAGTGAGCATCCTTTTTTGTTTTGCATAATCATCTGAATTGAATCTTGAAAAGTTGTTAAATAGTTTCTTTTTCGATCACATTATATTCTCTTTTATTGTTGTAAACTTGTTTTCGATAAATAAAAATAAATGGAGGATAACCGAGAAACTGTTGAGCATAGAAATGAATTAATACATTATGTATTGACACTTTCGATAGTGATATTAGCAGTTTTATCGATTGGAAGTTTTCCCTTATTAATTGCTTTGCAATCGAAATCGATCGATCTTACCACCTTGAATGAAAACACCGATTATGTTGCTTTGTTTGGTGCTAATGCATTTCTTTCGTTCAATTTATTTCCATTCATTGTTGGTTTTTTTGTCTTACTAGTATGTGTCAAATTAATTCACAGACATACGATTCAATCACTTTTTACATCACGTTTATCATTTGACTGGAAACGCTTTTTTTTCAGTTTTTCAATTTGGGGGGGAGTGATGTCTGTTTTATTATTGATTTCCATTTACACGGTTGGTAATATTGATTGGAATTTCAATCCGTTAACATTTTTCATGTTACTACTGATTGCTTTGTTTATACTTCCGATTCAAACTTCATTTGAGGAAATTCTATTCAGAGGGTATTTGTTTAGAGGATTTCGGCATGCGTTGAAGAAAGGTGTTTTTACTGTTTTGATAACAGGAATTTTATTCGGTTCCTTGCATTTTGCTAATCCGGAGGTTCAGCATTTAGGATATACAGTTCTGATATTTTACATCATGAATGGAGTTTTCTTGGGTCTAATAGTACTTATGGATGACGGATTAGAGTTGTCATTGGGTTATCATGCGGCCAATAATATATTTGCTGTTATAATTGTCACGAATAAATGGCAGGCGTTTACTACCGATGCACTTTTCATGGACAACAATCCACCATCTTTTGGTATGGATAATATTCTGACTTTAGTGATCATTCAGCCCTTGTTGATTCTTCTATTTGCTCGAAAATACAAATGGTCGAATTGGAAAGAGAAATTATTTGGAAATACAAAAGGAAAATTGCCACAAAACGAATTGCAAAATGAAGGCTGAATTAATTTCGATAGGAGATGAGTTGCTGATTGGTCAAACGATCAATACAAATGCCGCTTGGTTGGGAATGGAGTTGTCTTTACGAGGGATTTCAGTATCTAGATGTACGGTTATTTCAGACGATAAACAGGCTATTATAGCTACTATAGACAGAGCTATGAATGAAGCCGATTTGATAATAGTTACAGGCGGTTTGGGACCAACAAAAGATGATATTACCAAGGTCGTTCTCTGTGAATATTTTAATTCAAAATTGGTAATGAATTCATCTGTTTTGGAAAGAATAACCCGTTATTTTGAAGACAGGGGAAGACAAATGTTGGATGTAAATATACAGCAGGCAGCACTTCCTGAAAATTGTACAGTTTTAGAAAATATTGTTGGTACAGCCTCCGGAATGTGGTTTGAAAAAGATGGTTCGGTATTGATCAGTATGCCGGGTGTTCCTTTTGAGATGAAAAGTATTATGAAGGAGCAAGTATTTGATCGTTTGAAGGAAAGATTTCACGTCAAATCTATTTATCATGAGACGATTTTACTTCAGGGAATAGGCGAATCATTTCTGGCCGATCGGATGAAGGATTGGGAAAATAGAATTCGTGAGGAAGGACTTTCACTGGCTTATTTACCTTCCGTTGGTTCCTTAAAATTAAGAATAACCTCTTCTAGAGGAGAAGTTGATCAGTCAGTCATCGAAAACTATTTTCAAGAATTGGAAAAACAGTTACCACAATATGTATATGGACGAGGAGAAGAAAGTTTAAGCGAAGTTGTTGGTAAATTGTTGTTGCAAAACGGGAAAACTGTTGGAACAGTCGAGAGTTGTACAGGAGGGACATTGGCAAGTGCTTTTGTTTCCGTATCAGGTTCGTCAGATTATTATCAAGGTAGTTTTTTGACCTATTCAAATGAACTAAAACAAAAATTAGTACAAGTTAGTAGTACTAATTTGAAAAAAAATGGAGCGGTTAGTCGGGAAGTGGTAGAGGAAATGGCGATCAATGGGAGAAAGAATTTATCAGTCGACTTTTGTATTTCCACTTCAGGAATTGCTGGTCCAAATGGAGGTACAGATGAGAAACCAGTTGGGACAGTTTGGATTGCAATCGCTTCATCAAAAGGGGTTTATAGTCATAGGTTTTTATTCGGGAATAATCGCGAAAGAAATATTTTGATGACTGTTTTAAGTGCTTTGAATTTACTTCGATGCCAACTTTTAGGAATTACAGATAAAAAT
>CAIUKX010000113.1 GCA_903899795.1 uncultured Flavobacteriales bacterium | reverse complement strand
TCGATCTTCAAAAATCAACAACCGAATTAGGATTTTATGTGAATTACAGGGTAATTAAAAACCGATGGGTGATTCAACCAAGTATGCGTGTTCAGGTATACGCCTCACTTGCAACCGTTTCTCCTGAACCGAGAATTGGTGTGAAATATAACGCTAGTGAAAAACTGAGATTTAAATTCTCTGGAGGTCGCTTCTCTCAAAACTTTACTTCTGCATCTTCCGATAAAGATGTCGTGAATTTATTCAACGGTTTACTTTCTGCACCGACGAATGTTCAGGAGACTTTTGTGACTCAATACCAACATGAAAAAAGTATCAAAAACGGATTACAATATGCTTGGCATGCGATTTTAGGTTTTGAATATGACTTAGGAAAACGTTTGACGGCGAATGTTGAAGGGTACTATAAATACTTCTCTCAATTAAGTAATATCAACCAAAACAAATTGTACGATGATAATGCAGCCAACGACAATGTAGCTGATGTTTATAAAAAAGACTTCATCATTGAATCAGGACAAACTTATGGTGTTGATGTATTATTGAAATACAGCCTTGACCGTTGGTTCTTCTGGGGATCTTATTCTTTGAGTAAATCAACCCGTTGGGATGGTTTCCAAACTTACGCTCCCGTATTTGACCGTCGTCACAATGTTAACTTGGTATCCACCTATTTGCTTGGAAAAGAAAAAGATTTGGAGGTTAACGTTCGTTGGAACTTAGGTTCAGGATTACCTTTTACACCAACTTCAGGATTCTACCAAGCTGAAAACTTTAGTCAAGGTGTTACGACCAATTATGTAAACAATAATGCGTATGGTATTGCAACTCAACTTGGACCATACAACAGTCAGCGTTTACCTTATTATCACCGTTTGGACGTAACCGTGAAGAAACAATTTAAATTCAAAAACAAATCTATCATGGAATTGATTTTCAGTGTAACAAATGCTTACAACCGAAAAAACATCTTCTATGTCAACCGTATTACTTCTCAGAAGATTTATCAATTTCCTATCCTTCCAAGTATAGGGATGAGTTATAAATTTTAAAACATAAAATTAAGGCGCAATAAAAAAGGAGGAACTCAAATTCCTCCTTTTTTATTGCTCTAAAATATCTATTTATTACTTTCTCCAACCATCAAATGCTTTCTTCTGAGCAGTGGTCAGTTTTTTCACCGGAACAACTGAATATTCCATATAAAAATTACGATCAACTTCTGGTAAGGTATGTTGAATGATCTTCCCTCCTCTTAAAACGGTTAAATGCTTCAAATCATTATCAAAGTATTTCAGCCACTTATCCAATTCTCCATGACATGCATATCCGTTGATCGCAATGATCTCATCTTCCAACATCAGACCTCCAAGATTTGCAGGACTTCCAGGATAAATCAACTTTACGAGAAAATTTGCACCATTGGGAATTGCCTTAAATCCCAATCTCCCTTGAGAATATATTGGGGAAGGCTTATGCTGTAATTCCAATCCTACATATTCAAATGCATCCGTCAATATCGATTCATACGGTTTATTTCCATTGATGAAATCTTCAAAAAATGAATCAAAGGGAATTCCTGCAACATTTTCCAATACAGACTTATAATCCTGCTCCGAAACTCCTTTGCCTTTCGCATAATAATCAAAATACAATCTTTTCATGACCGTATCCAAACCTAATTGATTATCTGTACCCTTCAAAATCATAACATCCGTTACAAATGCCAAAAGACAACCCTCTGTATAAATGGAAACTTTTCGTGCAGGTGATCCTGGTGTATATCCATCCAACCAAGTGTCAAATGAAGATTCAGCAACCGAATAATTAAACCTGCCATGGTTATCAAAATGCTTTTGCAATTGTTTGTTCATTTCCAGCAAATATTGTTGTAAATTGAAAACTCCGCTTTTATACAAAAACAAATCTCCCATGTAGGTTGTCACTCCTTCACAAATATATCCCAGTCTCGAATAGTTTTCCTTTTTGTAATTATAGGGGAACATATCAATCGGACGAATAGCCTTCACATTCCAGGTATGATACAATTCATGTGATGACACACCTAGCAATTCTTTATACATCGTATCAAAAACCTCGTAACTTGGTCCCAAAGTAATGACAGTCGATCGTTGGTGCTCAACTCCATGATAAGCTTTATAAGGTAAAATCTGAATCAGAAAGTGATATTCAGGTACAGGAAACTCCATGAATTTATTCAACTGACTACTCGTGAAGGCTTTGAAATCCTTAATCAATCGTTTCCAATCGGGTTTGATTTCTCCGTTCAACCACACATGAAAAACTATACCATTTACTTCATATTGATCGTATTGCAGATCATTCGAACATATAAACGGAGAATCTGCCAATTCTTCAAAGTTATCGGCATTCAGGATTGTTCCGCTTTTTTTTAGAGATGTCGCTATGGTCCAATCACCCGGAATATTTAAATTAATTTCAATTGGCTCAATAGCTGTATCATCCGTATATACACAGCAATTTACAGGATTCACATACAATTGATCCTGATTCAAATACGTTGAACCAGCATTCAATTCAGCAGCGAAATAATGATATTCCACTTTGATTTCGGTTTTACCTTTCGTATTAACTTCCCACTCATCTTTAGAAACCTTACTGAACTGAAGTGGTTTGTTATCTTCTCCAAACACTTTAAATCCTTTCACATTTTTAGCGAAATTCCCAAGTTCGTATCTTCCAGGTCTCCAACTGGGCAGATGAACAATCGTAACATCTTTTTTTACCTTGAAATTTGCTTTTATTGAAATGTATTGTTGTGACGGATTTTCACAAGAAAAAGAATACTTTACCATGGAATGTTTATTTGAAGCCCGAAATTAGTGATTCCGAAGGAATATTATCTCATGAGACACTTCTATTCTCAGGAAATTTATCAACCTGTTTTTCTTTAAAACACATTTGAAGTTTTGATCTTTTTGACTAAATTCAAGAAAGAAAAGATCAATTACCTTATGCAATTTGTAGATCAAGAAAAAAAGCCGAGAAATAAAATTGGATTTATTCCCGGCAATTCTTAAAAAACAATAAATAATTATTCTAATAATCCTTTCGGATTATGCGTACATTTCTACCTGCTGCTGAGAAATTTTCTCATCCGCTAAATAAGCATCATAAGGCATCATTTTATCGATCACCCCATTTGGAGTAATTTCAATCACACGATTTGCAACCGTTTGTACCAATTCATGGTCATGTGATGTAAAAATTAATGATCCTCCAAATTCCATCATCCCATTATTCAATGCTGTAATCGATTCCAAATCAAGGTGGTTTGTTGGTTCATCCATCATAATTAAATTCGCTTTCGCAAACATTACTTTGGATAACATACAACGCACTTTTTCTCCTCCAGATAATACTTTTGCACTTTTAAGGGCTTCTTCGCCTGAGAATAACATTCTTCCCAAAAATCCTCTCAAATTTACCTCTTCTCTTTCCTCATCTGTTTGAGCATATTGTCTCAACCATTGAATCAAGGATAAATCATCATTGAAATAGCTTGAGTTATCATTTGGCAAATAGGCTGTTGTGATAGTAGTTCCAAAAGTAAACTCACCCGAATCCGGTTTCATATTACCGTTGAGAATCTCAAATAAAGCAGTGATTGCCACTGAATTTTTAGACAAAATCACAACTTTATCGCCTTTGTTTAAGGTAAACGTCAAGTTTTTGAACAAGGTTTCTCCGTCAACAGTTTTACTGATATTATCAACCGTTAAAATTTGATTTCCGGCATCACGCTCTTGATGAAAAGTAATCCCTGGATATTTTCTGCTTGAAGGTTGAATCTCTTCCAGATCCAATTTATCAATCATCTTTCTTCTGCTTGTGGCCTGCTTGGATTTAGAAGCATTTGCGGAAAAACGAGAAATAAAGTCCTGTAATTCTTTTTTCTTCTCTTCTGCTTTTTTGTTTTTATCAGCACGTTGACGTAAAGCCAATTGAGAAGATTGGTACCAGAATGAATAATTCCCTGTAAAGATTTGAATTTTTGAAAAATCAATATCACACACATGCGTACACACGGTATCCAAGAAGTGACGGTCGTGAGATACTACAATCACGGTGTTTTTAAAATCCAACAAGAAGTCTTCCAACCAGGAAATCGTTTTTGCATCCAAGTCATTGGTAGGCTCATCCAAAAT
>CAIUKX010000112.1 GCA_903899795.1 uncultured Flavobacteriales bacterium | reverse complement strand
GGCGGATTTGAAGTGAATGTGCAATGGGTGAACAAACAAATTGATACGGCAATTATTTTGTCATTCAATGGGTTGAATTGCAAGGTGAGAACTCCAAACATGGTTCATTTGGTAGGTACCAATATAAAAAGTGTAGCAACAGGTAATACTTTTGTAATCTCTTTCAGTACTATAAAAGGTGGACAATATCAGTTGTTGGCTTAGGCTATGTCGGCTTACCTGTGGCGGTAGAGTTTGGCAAATATCAGCACGTTATTGGATTTGATATAAGTACTACCAGAATTGAAGATTTACAAAAAGGTATAGAAAAAACTAACGAAGTTGATGCTATGGATTTGGCTGCGACAGATGTTTTATATACGAACGATGCTGCTGATATAAGAAAAGCTGATTTTCACATCATAGCCGTGCCAACACCAGTTAATGAATCGAAACAACCTGATTTTTTACCTCTTATTAGCGCAACAAAAACCGTAGGACAACATCCCATTTTGCTGAAAATTCAAATAATGTAAATTTATCCGTCATTTCATTGGTTGGCTGGTGCAATCTAGTTCCATCAATATTAGAATATTCGTACTCCATTGGATTTCTTTCCAACGTAAAATCTTTGAAAGCAAAGGTATTTCCAAAGTCTAATTTCTGCTGGCAATTAGGATCGGATGGATCACCGTCGAACATCGATTCGCAGATGTCTGTATTTCTTGCTGCCAGAGCGATATCAAAACTATCCGTTCCGCTGCACATAGTAAATAAAAATCCACCGCCGATGACGAAATTCTGAATGTTGGTTGCTACGGCTAATTTCAATTGAGAAACTTTTTCGAATCCCAAGGCTTTGGCATCTGCTTCTAGTCCTGCAACTTGTTGTTTATACCATGGATACGTGTGATAAGCTGCATAAAATTTACCATATTGTCCAGTAAAATCTTCGTGGTGAAGATGGAGCCAATCGTATTTAGGAAGCATTCCCATCACAATGGCTGAGTCATAAATTTTGTCGTAAGGAATTTCAGCATATTCCAAAACCATTGTCACAGCATCATCCCAAGGTTGTTTTCCTTTAGGAGTATAAACGGCTATTTTGGGTGCTTTTTCCAACTGAACAACTTCCATATTGGTTTCCGGATCGGCAATTTGTTTTTTGATACTGTTTACCTGTCCGTCGGCGAGTACTTCATATTTAACTCCTCTGAGGATCAATTCTTCTTCAGCGCTGTTCAAATGTGGAATTAAAAAAGACCCTCCCCGGTAATTCAATAACCATTCGATTGTCACATCGTTTTCGAGCAACCAAAATGCAACGCCATAGGATTTCAAATGGTTCGTTTGGGATTCATCCATAGGAACCAAAATTTGTGTAGCATTGAGTCGGTTAAAACTCAACAAACAAATTAAGATGAAAACAATTTTCTTTATCATGGTCATTTCTTTAGTTGTATGGAACCTAACAATAATCCTACCGAAAATCCAATCTGCTAAAATGGCGTACCATCTTCACCTGTTGTATCAAAATCAGCATCTTCTTTGTCAAATGCATTCATTTTACTTGGTATTGTGTAGGTACCAGTATTTACCTGTTGATCAAAATTTTGATTAGCATTCATAATTGAACCAATCGATGGAGTTGGTGCTACATCATCAACATAATTGTCAATATTATCAAAACGAGCATATTCCCCGATGAAACGAAGTCGGACTCTTTCCAAAGAACCATTTCTGTGTTTAGCGATAATGATTTCACCTACACCTTGATTTGAATTTCCGTCATCATCTTGCAGGAATCCGTAATATTCAGGTCGGTAAATAAAGGAAACGATATCGGCATCTTGCTCGATTGCTCCAGATTCACGTAAGTCAGAAAGTACCGGACGTTTGTCTCCTCCTCTTTGTTCTACCGAACGACTCAACTGAGAAAGTGCAATAACCGGAACGTTTAATTCCTTCGCAATTTCTTTGATGGATCGCGATATGGATGAAATCTCTTGCTCACGGTTTCCAGAACCTTTAGCTCCACCTGCAGTCATTAACTGTAAATAATCGATAATAACCAACTGAATATCATGCTGCATTTTCAAACGACGGCACTTTGCACGTAAATCGAAAATACTGATTCCTGGTGTATCGTCAATATAGAGTGGAGCTGTGGCTAATTTAGTAATTCTGGAATGCAATTGCTGAAATTCATGTTCACGTAAATCACCTTTTCTCAGTTTTTCAGCACTAAGACGAGCTTCACTTGCAATCAACCGTTTAACAAGTTGCACGGAGGACATCTCCAGCGAGAAAAAGGCAACTCCCATGTTGTGATCTACAGCTGTATTACGAGCCATTGAAAGTACGAAAGCCGTTTTTCCCATAGCAGGACGAGCGGCAATAACGATCATATCAGAACGCTGCCATCCAGCTGTAACTTTATCTAAATCAAAGAATCCTGTTGGAACTCCTGAAATACCATCTGTATTTTGTGATGCTTTTTCAATTTCTTCTATGGCTTGACGAACAACATTCTGCATCGTGTCTGCATTCTTTCCCATATTGTTTTCAGCAATTTGAAAAAGATCACCTTCCGCTTTGTTTAAGACATCAAATACATCGGAAGTATCATCATACGCATCACGAATGACTTCACTGCTCATACGGATTAATTCCCGTTTGATGTATTTTTCAGCAATGATTCGTGCATGAAATTCAACGTGAGCTGAAGAGGCAACGCGACTGGTTAATTGTGAGATATAAACAGCACCGCCAGCAGCTTCCAATTCCCCGTTTTGTCGGAGTTTATTGGTGACGGTTAAAAGATCAATCGGACTTGAATTTCCGAAAAGTTCACGAACCGCATTGTAAATAAATTGGTGCTTAGGATCGTAGAAACTACTTGGAGTAAGCATATCGATCACATCCGTAACAGCATTTTTCTCTAACATCATTGCACCCAAAACCGCTTGCTCAATGTCTACCGCTTGTGGCGGGACTTTTCCCAATTCATTGGGTAGGGCAGTAGCACTTTTTGCACGCAAAGCTGGCTTACGAGAATTTTCCAATTTGTTATCCATAGTAGCAAAGGTACGGAATTGATTTTGAATTTTTGATGTTTGATTTTGGATAAAAATCAACAAATCTATTACTGCTAATTTTAGTACTTTTGAAATCTCTAGGAATCAATTAATAGTGCGAATTAAGCATTCAACATCCAACATTCGATATCAAATGAAACGTGAAGTAATACAAACAGCCGATGGATCTAAAACAATCAAAATTATTGGTTTAGACGAAACATACCATTCGATCCATGGAGCTTTGCAGGAAGCAATTCATGTTTTTATTGAAGCAGGATTAAATGAGTTGAAATCTCGTGCTTCTATCCGGATTTTTGAAATGGGTTTTGGAACAGGATTAAATGCTTTTTTATCAGCGCTTAAAGCTTCTGAACTTAATATGAAAGTTGAATACCATGGAATCGAAGCTTACCCGGTTTCTACAGATGAATTGGATCAATTGCAATACGTGGGTTTAGTCAAAGAACAAGATCGCACGGTTTATAAAAAATTACATGAAAGTAAGTGGGGTGAATTAGTTTCGATTTCAGATTCTTTTCAGCTGAAAAAGATCCAGTCCAAGTTGGAAGAAACAGATTTAGCTGCAGATTACTTTGATATTATTTACTACGACGCTTTTGGACCTAGAGCTCAGGAAGAAATGTGGTCAGTTGAACTTTTTCAGAAAATGTATGACTGCCTTAATAAGGGTGGGTTTTTAGTAACGTATTGTGCGAAAGGTCAGGTGAAAAGAAATATGAAAGCAGTAGGGTTCAGAGTTGAAAATTTACCTGGGCCTCCTGGAAAAAGAGAAATGACAAGAGCTTGGAAGGATTAATTTTTAGGAGTTGTTTTTTCATTTAACTTGTGGATAAGCTCGGAAATATCAGGATGCTTTTTCCAAGGAGTGGTTTGAATATTTAAGGTTGTGATTAATTTATGATTACTTAAAAAATGATAAATCTGTTGTTTGCCGTACAATTGATTGTTTTTTTCTTCAAAACGAACCTCTAAATTAGATAAGGGAATTGTCTCCATTCGAATTTTACCGTTGAGTGTATTGATGAGTTCCAGTTGAAGTTTCTCGCGATCAAATTCAAAAGAAATAATAAGACCTAAATTGTGATTTTTCACTACTTTTCTGGAGAATAGTAGGATATACAGACCGGTAAATACCCATGTCAAAATATGGTAGTTATTCATAAACATAATAAACGGAGGAAAGCGTTTCCCTTCCCAGGCAAAGCATGGATAAAGATATAAGATCATAATATCGGTCATCCAGGCTAGTAGAATCAAAACAAAATATTTGATACTAAGGATGAAATATCCTTCAGTCAATTCATGATTAGGTTCCTGAATTTGAAATCTCATAGAAATGCAATGTTTTATAGTTTGAGATTTCAAGGTAGGATATTTTTCGGAAAAGATGAATCAACATGACGAATCTCATAAAAAGCACATTTCCTTTTGGTTGGGGGTGTCTGGTTTAAGTTTAGAATTCATAAAACTCAATCGGAAGTCCATCAGGGTCGGAAATAAAAGTGAATCTTTTTCCTGTAAATTCATCTGTTCGAATTTCTTCTGAAAAGATATTTGATGCCTTCAATTCAGAAATTGTTTCTTCCAGGTTATCAACTTGAAAAGCGATGTGTCTTAAACCAGCCGCTTCAGGATGGGAAACACGTTTCGGTGGATTTGGAAATGAAAATAATTCAAGTGCATATTGATTGCCGACTGCC
>CAIUKX010000111.1 GCA_903899795.1 uncultured Flavobacteriales bacterium | reverse complement strand
GGAGGGTGGTTTTACCTCATAGTCCACAAGGACATAGCTGTTTATCGGAAAATGAGTTATATCCTCAGATATCTCCTGATTATGTTTTTCATTTCTTTTGAATTGATTTCTAACAGCTAATTTTATATTACTTTCTTGAGCTAGCAACATTTGTGATGTCCATGTAGATAATGGCATCGGTGTTTGTTCGTTAGTTTTATGTGGTAGGATGATCCCACGATCTAATGTAATCGCATTGCCGAACAATATTTGAGCAGGCGATACACCTAACGCTTCTTTAGTATCAGCATTAAAAATTCTTTGTACTAAAGGTAAAAATAAACTAAAATTTGTGATAACGTGTTTGTCAAATAAAATTGCGCGTAAATGACGCAGTACTTCTTTGTTAGCACGTTCTACTATTCCATTTTCCTCTTTGGAATAGGCCATTATAAAATCATGATGGCTTCCAATAAGATAGAGAAATTCCTCAATTACTTGATTTACGTATTGTGTTCCATTATCCGACAACATCGTAGACGGACACCCGTATCTACCAACCCATTGAAGCAAACAATACGCTGCACTTGCCGCAGTTAAATCTTTCACTGGAAATAGCTCAAGAAATCTTGAAAAGCAATCAATGATTACTATGACATACTTATATCCAAATTCATCTATGGGGAACTCTCCCACAGTATCGATCGCTATTCTTTCCATTATATTGTAAGTAGAAGTAGTGAAACGATAGGTATGGATAGGTGTTTTTAAATATGACATTTTTTGGCAACATGGGCACTTTTTTATAAATTGTGCCACATGTAGTCTCATATATGGCCATTTTAGACCTTTTTGGGTTAATTTTTGCATCGTTCGATCAACACCAAAATGTCCAGCATTAGAATTATGTACTTTTCTAATTTCTGCTTTCTCTGAACTTGGTATATCGATATCTATTTCGGTAGTCACATTCAAATCTTGCAACTCCCATAAATTTCCGTGATGAAGATCCAATTCAGATGGATAAAATCGAGAAAAAACATCGGCGACCACATTATTTTTCCCTGGAACATGTTCTACCTCGAAATCATATTCCTGAATCTCGATTTTCCATCGTCGAACTTTACCACTATTTTCTAGGTTTATAAAAGTTAAATTCTTATGATCCGTACGCAATAAAAAATGTACTCCACGCAATATGTAATCGAACTTTTTAATTGCATAGAATATTGCATACGCTTCTTTTTCTGGTGTACTCCAGCGAAGTTTCTCTTTTGTAAATGTCTTACTAATAAAAGCTATAGGATGCATTTTCCCATCCACTGTTTTTTGATACAGATATGCTCCGATTCCAGAATCGCAAGCATCTGTTTCTAATACGATTGCTAACGTATCATCAACAAAAACAATTTTGGGCACTTATTTACTGCATCTATAACTTTGGCATATGCATCATCTTGTGCTGGAGTCCATTTTAAGACTTTTGTTGGCTTGTAATCCCTTACCATTTCATGGAGTGGTTGACAAAGCATACTATGACCTTGTATATGTGTATGAAAATAAGTTACCATTCCAAGAAATGATTTTAACTCTTTCTGAGTCGAAGGCTTACGAAAGTTTAACACATTTGCCAACTTTTCTCGACTAAAGGTTATTCCTTCAGCATCTAGTATATGTCCTGTGTATTCTATTCGCGAAGCTCCTAGAACGCATTTTTCAGGATTTATGGTAATGTTATGTTGTCGTAGTCGTTTAAATATTTCGTGAACTCTCGCGACAAATTCGGATTCAGATTTTGCATGGACAATTAAATCATCCATGTATAATTCTAGTATTCTGTATAACAGACCTTTTAAGACTTCATTTGCCATCACTCCTTGGAAGTAAGATGGTCCGTTCATAGGTCCCATGGGTAACCTACACCATTCATATAACCCCATCCACGTTATAAAAGCAGTCGCTTCTCTTGACGACTCTTCGATCGGTGCTTGATGGTATCCCGCAGTGAGATCCATTGTTCCGAACAGTGTGGGGTGGTGATCACCTATTC
>CAIUKX010000110.1 GCA_903899795.1 uncultured Flavobacteriales bacterium | reverse complement strand
TTGTTCGAAACAACCTGAACTTTACCTTCACCTGATTCCAATTCTTCAATTGTAATCGTTGTTCCAGTTTCTTTTTGAATTCCTTGAATGATTTTTCCTCCAGGTCCGATAATAGCACCGATCATATCGTTAGGTACGATCAACATTTCAATTCTTGGCGTTTGAGGTTTCAATTCAGGACGCGGAGCCGGCATTGTCTCAATGATTTTATCAAGAATATGTAATCTACCTTTTCTCGCTTGATCCAAAGCTTGTGTCAATACTTCGTAAGATAAACCATCTACTTTAATGTCCATTTGACAAGCAGTGATTCCTTTTGATGTACCAGTTACTTTGAAATCCATATCTCCTAAGTGATCTTCATCTCCTAAGATATCTGACAATACGCAGAATGCTCCTGTTTCATCAGTAACCAATCCCATTGCAATTCCAGAAACCGGCGCTTTAATTTGAACACCACCATCCATCAACGCCAATGTACCAGCACAAACTGTTGCCATTGAAGATGATCCGTTTGATTCTAAAATATCAGAAACGATACGGATTGTATATGGATTGTTATCCGGTAAAACTTGTCTTAAAGCTCTTAAAGCTAAATTTCCGTGACCAACTTCTCTTCTTGAAGTCCCTCTTAACGGACGAGCCTCACCTGTAGAGAATGGCGGGAAGTTATAGTGTAACATGAATGTTTCTGTTCCACGGAATGTTGCTCCGTCCAACAATTGCTCATCCATTTTACCTCCTAAAGTCAATGTAGTCAATGATTGTGTTTCACCTCTTGTAAACACTGCTGAACCGTGAACCATTGGTAAATAATCAACTTCAGCCCAGATTGGACGAATTTCATCAAATGCACGTCCGTCTAAACGAATACTCTCATGTAGCATAACGTAACGAACCGCTTTTTTCTTTGTTTCACTGAAGTAAGTCGAAATCAATCCACCTTTTTCAGCTAATTCTTCTTCTGTAAAAGTCGCTTTCAATTCTGTTTTTACTGCATCGAATAATTCAGTTCTTGTAGCTTTTGAAGCCAATCCCTGACGAGCAACTGCTTTGCATTTTTCAGTAGCGAATTCTTTAACTCGAGCACGTAATTCTTCATCATGTGTTTCATGACTATAAACTCGTTTCGGGTTAGCAGTAGGAATTTTAGATGCGAAATCCAATTGGAACTGGCATTGCTCTTGAATTGCTGCGTGAGCAATTTTAATTGCTTCTACCATTTCAGCTTCAGAAATTTCTTTCATCTCACCTTCCAACATGTTCACATCTTTTGCAGTTCCTGCAATAACAACGTCCATATCGGAAGATTTCATTTCTTCCATCGTAGGATTAAGAATGTATTTTCCATCTACACGACCAACACGTACTTCTGACATTGGTCCGTTGAATGGAATATCGGAAACAGCAATCGCACAAGAAGCTGCAAAACCTGTTAATACATCCGGATTATTGATACCATCGTACGAAAGCAATTGAATCATTACTTGTACTTCAGCATGGTAATCATCCGGAAATAATGGACGTAATGCTCTGTCGACCAAACGCATCACCAATACTTCACCATCAGATGGACGTGCCTCACGACGTAAAAATCCTCCTGGGATTCTTCCTGCAGCTGAAAATTTTTCTCTGTAATCAACAGTTAGCGGAAGAAAATCTACTCCTTCTTTTGCTTCTAAAGATGATACGACTGTTGCTAATAACATGGTGTCACCCATTCTTACTACTACAGCACCATCTGCTTGTTTTGCCAATTTTCCTGTTTCAACAGAGATTTCTTTCCCTCCTGTAACAATCGATTGTGTAATTCCTAATTTCATATTTCTCTTATTTCAAATGTATGGCCCGAATTGGCCGGTAAAAATATAAGAAGGGCACCCGAAAAAATCGACTGCCCCCCAATTTCAATACTGCAAACTATTAACGACGTAAACCAAGTTCCTTAACAATTGCACGGTATCTTTCGATATCATTTCTCTTCAAATAATCTAGAAAACTTCTACGCTTTCCAACCAACAATTGAAGTGAACGTTGTGTAACGTAATCTTTACGATTTTTTTTCAAGTGTTCTGTCAAGTGAGAAATTCTGTAGGTAAACAAAGCAATTTGAGCTTCAGTTGAACCTGTGTTTGTTTCACTTCCTCCGTGTTTAGCGAAGATTTCTTTTTTAACTTCAGTATCTAAGTACATGCCAATATTATTTAATAATTATTATGTAGTCGACTATTCGACGGCGCAAAGATAGACAATAATTCTGAATTGAAAACGATTTATGTGTTTTTTTAGACTCAAGACTAAAAGATATAAGACAAAAGACTTCTGATAGGTAAATCCAGTGAGTTCGTCAGCCGGATTTACATGAACCAACTTTTGATCTAAAAAAAGAAAGACTAAAGGATAAAAAACCCCTTAGTCTTAAAATCTTGTATTTACTAGTCTTGAATCTAGTTCATCAATAACTTCAAAGACAAACTCAATGTTTTCTTCAATTCGGTTCTGTCAACAATATAATCTAGGAAGCCGTGTTCTAAAACGAACTCAGAAGTTTGGAAACCATCTGGTAGATCTCGCCCTATCGTTTCACGAACGACACGCGGTCCTGCAAATCCTATCAATGCATTCGGCTCCGCAATATTGATGTCTCCCAACATCGCAAAAGAAGCTGTTACTCCTCCGGTTGTTGGATCGGTAAGAAAAGAAACGTAAGGTAATTTCGCTTCAGACAACTGTCCTAATTTACCGGAAACTTTCGCCATTTGCATCAAAGAAAATCCTGCCTCCATCATACGAGCTCCTCCAGACTTGGAGATGATCATAAACGGACTCTTGATTTTAATGGCATGATCAATCGCGCGAGCAATTTTCTCTCCCATAACAGACCCCATTGAACCTCCAATGAAAGAGAAATCCATAGCTGCTATAACCAAGTCCATTCCATCAATTTTCCCCGCTGCAGTTCGGATCGCATCCGTCAAACCAGTTGCTTTTTGTGTTGCTTTAACACGGTCAACATATTTTTTTGTATCCTCAAATCCTAATGGATCACCAGAAGTCAATTTTGCATCCAACTCCTTGTATTTCCCATCGTCGAACAACAATTCAAAATAATGTTCAGCACTGATTCTTTCGTGATGTGAACAACGCTCACACACCCAACTGTTTTTGGTTAAATCTTCAATTGTATAAAGTGTTTTACAATTCGAACATTTTTGCCACAATCCTTCCGGTGTCTCTTTTTTATCTTTTGTTGAAGTGGTGATCCCTTCTTTTTTTCTACTAAACCAACTCATACTTTAATTAATTGTAGATTGCAGATTACAAATTATTCTTTCTTTCGAAAATTCAATTTATAATCTTTCAATGTGCAATCCTATAGTGTATTAATATTATTTAAATCTTCGAAAGCTTGTGTCAATCTTTTCACAAAGGTTACCTCACCTTCACGAACCCATTTACGCGGATCATAGTATTTTTTATTCGGTTGATCGTCTCCTTCCGGATTACCGATTTGTGTTTTCAAATATTCGATATTCTTCACAACATAATCTCTGACTCCTTCAGTATAAGCAAATTGTAAATCTGTATCAATATTCATTTTGATAACGCCATAACCAATCGCTTCTCTTATTTCTTCCAAAGTCGAACCTGAACCACCATGAAATACAAAATCAACCGGATTATGCCCTGTATTGAATTTTTTCTGAACAAACTCCTGAGAATTTTTCAAAATCTTAGGTGTCAATTTCACATTCCCTGGCTTGTAAACTCCATGAACGTTTCCGAATGCTGCTGCAATTGTGAATTTATCACTCACTTTCATCAACTCTTCATATGCAAAAGCTACTTCCTCAGGTTGTGTATATAATTTAGAACTATCAACGTCTGAATTATCAACTCCGTCTTCTTCTCCACCGGTAATACCCAATTCGATTTCCAATGTCATACCTATTTTACTCATGCGAGCTAGGTACTTCTTGCAAATTTCAATGTTTTCAGCAATTGGTTCTTCCGATAAATCAATCATGTGAGAACTGTACAAAGGTTTCCCCGTTTTCTTGTAGAACTCTTCACCAGCATCTAATAAACCATCAATCCAAGGCAATAATTTCTTGGCACAGTGATCGGTATGCAATATCACTACTGCACCATAAGCTTCCGCCAAGGTATGTATGTGCTGTGCACCCGCTATCCCTCCAGCGATCGCCGCTTTTTCATTTTCATTGGAAAGAGCTTTACCTGCATTGAAGTGAGCACCACCGTTTGAAAACTGAATAATCACAGGTGAATTAAGTTTCGCAGCAGTTTCCATTACAGCATTTACTGTACTAGAACCTGTAACGTTTACAGCTGGCAAAGCAAATCCTTTTTCTTTTGCGTATCTAAATATTTCTTGAACCATATCCCCGGTAGCAACTCCCGGCTTTATTGAATGAAGCATATTAAATCGTTTTAATTTGGATGGCAAAAGTAGTAATTTATTTTTTAGCCAATAGGCATTAGGCATTAGTTTTTAGTCCGGTTTGATCTCATCAATCAAAATAACCAGTGTCTAATGCCTGATCACTAACAGCTTTACTTAATAAATCCAAAATCAACATGATAATGATCATCGTGTACTGAATTAACCATTGGAGTCAATCTTTGGGCAAAATAAATTCCGCTTTGCTTTAACATATCCCCATACTTGCAAGCAAAAAGTTCATCTTTCAATTCCAATTTAAAAATCACCTTTTCAATTTTCATTCCTTGCTTTTGGGCTTCTTTATTTAATTGTAAAAGATGCAGTGCGATGATATCAAAATTGATCGTTACTGATGTATCTTTCTTATAATATCCATTATCATCGAATTCCATAAAGTAATGCGTAACTCCCATCGTATCCAATCCGTTATATTCTTTACCATTTTTAAGAAGCGGTGTCATGAAATCGATACTCAAACCATTTTGATGGGTGTGATGAGGATCTAATTTACCTCCTTTTTCATTCGATGTTTCCATTAAAAAGTACCGGTGGTCTGGAGTCTCTTTTTCCATAGCTTCGTAAGTTAACAAAACAATTTCTCTCACTTTCGAATGTACAAATGCTCTTCCCATTGTATAACTGGAAGTATCAAAATATTGAAAGTTTTTACCTGAGAACGGCATTAATTTACCATTCTTTAAGCTACCATTAGAAACCATTCCCAATGATTGACTCGATTCACCATTGTCAGGATGATTTTTGACAAACTCTTCTAATTTGATCAGATTTGATGATTTGATTTTCTCCTGTGATACTACTTTCCCATTTGGATTTGACTGTGCTTCACAAGAAGAAATGAGTAGAAAAATTAATAAATGAATTATAGCTTTCGAACCAGCGAACAAGTTCATAGGATTGTTTTTTGTGATCATGGACGAATTTGAATGTTAGATTTTAAATCAATCCAAAGTCCATGCCATAAGATTTGATCAGATTTTTATTCCGAAAATACAGATATCATCCACCTGTTCTAAATTTCCTTTCCAATCTTGTAAAGCGTGAAGAATTACTCTCTTTTGAGATTCCATAGGTAAATCTGAAATGGATAATAACAAATTTTTTAACGACTTATTTTTAAAATTTTTCCCATTTGGACCTCCAAACTGGTCAGCATAACCATCGGTAAACAGGTACCAGTAATCGTTCTTCTGCAAATCTATTTCATGATCTGTAAATGGCTTTAACTTTTCTCCAAGAAAAGAACCAATCGGATGCCGGTCTCCTTTTATCTCAATTAATTCAGCACTCCGAACAATATATAGCGGATTTTTCGCTCCAGCATACCAAGCTTTCATAGCCCTAAAATTGATGGATAAGAAACCCATATCCATCCCGTCTTTGATCGTACTTTCTTCCGGTTTTTGGCGTAAAGTATTACAAACACCCTCGTTCAAAAAATTCAAAGCATCGGCCGGTGAATTCATGTTTGTTTCGGCTTCGAATAAGCGCAAAAAATTATTCCCCACAATACTCATCAATGCTCCCGGTACACCATGACCTGTGCAATCCGCTACGGCAACATCTATCAAGGTCTCGCCTTTAGAATTTGTCACATTTGAAATCCAGTAAAAATCACCACTTAATATTTCCTTGGGTTGGTAAATGATAAAACTGTTCGGTAACAAATCTTTGACATATTGTTCAGATGGTAATATCGCTTCCTGAATACGTTTGGCGTATTTAATACTGCCGGTTATTTCTTTGTTTTTTTTCGAAATCACATTTCGGTTATCAGCAATTTTACTGTAGGCTTTTTTAAGTTCAAGATTTTTTATCTTTTCAACTTCTGCTTCCCTCCTTAAAAGCGCAACTTCATTCTTGTGCTCGATAGTTTTTATGACTTTAGCACTTTCTTCGTTGATAACCTCTTCTTTGGTTTGAAGGTATTCTTTGTAAAAATTCAAAGCCATTTCAAGATCTCCCTTCAATTCATAAGCCTTAGCTAAATCTTCTAGAATATTAAAAACCCTGTCTTTCGCTTTAATCTTTCTGGCTGAGCGTAATGCTTCTTTGAAAATTAAGATCGCAACTCCATAATTTTGTCTCTTGACTTCAATTCTACCTTCCAGCCAAGTACAGTAGACATGCATCAGTTCAAACTTCAGTTTTTTACCGATTTTTATACATGTGATCAAATAATTTTCTGCTTTTTCAAATCGATCTAAATGGTAATGAATTTCTGAAATATTATAAAGTACTATTCCTTTGTAAATTTCATTATTATGTTCAATTTTAACGGCTTTTTCAAAGATAGAAAGTGCTTTTCGGTATTTTTTCAGCTTGATCAAGCTATCTCCAATGCTGTTCATTGCTTTAACAATCCCTTCATTATTCTTGATGGATTGCATAATTTCCAATGAAATTTCAAAATGAGAAATTGCCAATTCATAATTCCCCATCAAAGAATAAACAATCCCATAAAGATTCAAACTTTCTGCTTCTCCGTTTCTATCCCCTAACTCCTTGAATAAATTGATAGCTATTTCAATTTCAATAATGCTTCGCTTGTAATCACCAAAAAGAAGGTAACAATTTCCAATCGTACGACAACTTTCTGCCTGCCCTCTTTTGTAAGCCAGTGAAACAGCCAGTTGGTATGCTCCTAAAGCTATATCATAGGAATTTTGTGTTTCTACACGACAAATTGTCCAAGCGTATTCGTTTTGAAAATCAACTTGTGATTCACGGTCATCAATACTTATAAGCTTCTCAATATATTCCTCGTAGGTCATTATTAGTCGTCGTAAAATCGTTTGCCGCTGCCATCAGCAATTCTAAAGATATTATTTTTTTTTACAACTGAACTAGATTTTGTACTGAATAATTTATGATCCCTTGATAATAGTGGCGTATTCGTTTGAAGAGAAAGAATTTAGAAGCAAAAAAATATATAGTCCTTCTTTATTATATTATAGTCTTACTTCACAATTTTTATTTCCATTCATGTTTCAGCAAAGAGTAGCAATAAATATCAATGTACTCATTTCTCAATGCCTCTCCCTGCCTGATAATTCCTTCTTTTGTGAACCCCAAACGTTCGGGCACAGCTTGACTTCTGAAGTTTTTCGTAGCACATCTTATTTCAACGCGATTTAATTCCAAATCACTGAAACAATAGTTCAATAATGTTTTACATGATTTTGTAACAATGCCTTTTCCCTGAAATTCATTTCCAATCCAATAACCTATTGCTCCAATATGATTTGTGCTGTCAATGTTATAGATTCCTATTCTCCCTACAACATCTCCATTTTGAATAATAACAAAAGCATGATCGTGATTGTTTGAAAAACGATCATGTGTTGTGGCAATATACTCCTTGAAATGTTCCAATGTTTCCATTTTGGTTACCCAAGGCAACCATTCTCTCAAATGCCAACGATTGGAATTGACCAGTTTAAAAATGGGTTCGGCGTGTTGTATATCCACCATTTCCAAAGATAGATCAGTGTCGACTGGAAGAATCATCACGCATAATTAACTTAAAAATCAAGCTATTTTCTCTACAACAACAGCTGTTCCGTATGCCAAAACCTCCGTTACTCCCTGCATTACTTCATTGGATTCGTAACGCATATTGATAATCGCATTTGCACCTATTTTCTTTGCGCTATCAATCATCAATTGATATGCCTCTTCTCGTGCCTGCTCACAAAGATCTGTATATATAGTGCTCTTTCCTCCGAATATGGTCATGAAACCACCAGCAATATTTCCGCCCAGTCCTCTGGATCGAACCGTTATTCCCCTAACTAATCCTAATTGTTCAGAGATTTTATATCCTTCCAGATGAGTACTTGTTGTTAGTAGTAATTCACTTTTCATTGAGTCGTTTTTAAATTCTTATTCTTTATTGGAAAGTCGTTCGATTTCTACTGCTACATCAGCAGCTTCTGTATCTGAAAATTCCCACGATCGGGTACAGTTATTCGTCCAAATTAATTTTCCATCTGTACTGTGCCGCTGAACGCTTGAAAATCCCTGATAATCTTTGAAAGTACCATAAATCAAATATTCTTTATCAATCGTCATATTAAATCCACATGCTGCACCATTCATTCCTGTGACAATGGTTATAGTATCCGATTTCAACTGTCCTTTGTACGTTTTTTGAACCAATGCTTTGTAGATTTTAACATGGAATTTCCAATATTTTGAAAAAACATTATTGGGATCACCGTCAACTACGACATTCAAGGTGTCCAATTTATTGGAGTAACTAATGGACAAAATTTTTGCCTTAATGATTACATCTGAAGCTGTAACATTCGCTTCAATCGTCCCACCAGGATTACAATTACAAGCATATGATCTGTTAGTGACAAAG
>CAIUKX010000109.1 GCA_903899795.1 uncultured Flavobacteriales bacterium | reverse complement strand
GTTGCAAGTTCATTACCTTCTTTTACTGTAAGATTTACTAGCGTTTCCGCGATTTGTTTCAAATCAGCCATTTTATTTTAATTTAATCTAAAGTTGTACAATTTATTTAATTATGCTCTTTCTTCGAGCGTTTTTAGGATGCCAGCAATTTTTTTGCCAGATCCTTTAAGTCCAGAAATAACATTTTTCATTGGACTTTGTAATAATCCGATCACTTCACCAAGCATCTCGTCTTTGCTCTTAATTGAACTCAACACTGCCAATTGGTTATCACCAACGAACACTGCTTCATCAATATAAGCACCTTTAAGAATTGGTTTGCTCTCTTTTTTACGGAAATCTTCAATTAACTTAGCAGGAACATTACCTACTTCGCAGAACATGATAGAAGTCGGGCCTGAAAGAGTCTCTTTCAAAGTTCCGAAGTTTCTTCCTTCCACTCTTTCCATTGCTTTTTCAAGTAGTGTGTTTTTCACAACTTTCAAACGAATGTTTGATTGGAAACATTTTCTACGAAGAGCGTTAACTGCTTCTACTGTTAATTCTGCCGTATCAGTTAAATAGAAGACATTAGCATCTTTTAATTCAGCTGCTAAATCATCTATATACTTCGCTTTTTCTTCTTTTGTCATTTTACGTCAGTTTATTAAGCTACAACAGATTTAGCATCTATTTGAATACCTGGACTCATCGTAGAACTTATGTAGACACTTTTAATGTAAGTACCTTTAGCAGAAGAAGGTTTCATTTTAATAAGCGTTTGAATCAACTCCATTGAGTTTTCACGGATCTTCACACCTTCGAAGCTCACTTTCCCAACTGAACTGTGGATGATACCATACTTATCTACTTTGAAATCAATTTTACCTGCTTTCACTTCTTCTACTGCTTTACCGATCTCCATTGTTACCGTACCTGTTTTTGGATTTGGCATCAAGCTACGAGGACCTAAAATACGTCCTAAAGCTCCAACTTTACCCATAACTGAAGGCATTGTAATAATGACATCAACATCAGTCCATCCTCCTTTGATTTTTTCAATGTAATCATCTAATCCAACATGATCAGCACCAGCGGCTTTAGCTTCAGCCTCTTTATCCGGAGTACAAAGTACAAGAACACGAACGTCTTTACCAGTACCATGCGGAAGAGAAACTGTACCTCTTACCATTTGGTTTGCTTTTCTTGGATCAACTCCTAATCTTACACAGATATCAACAGAAGCATCAAATTTAGTGGTGGAAATTTCCTTAACCAAATCACATGCCTCTGTCAAGGAGTAAATTTTAGCTATATCAACTTTAGCTAAAACTTCTTTTCTTTTTTTAGAAATTCTTCCCATAACAAAAACGATTATTTGGTTTTCGGTGCATTACCACCTTTAACTGTAACTCCCATACTTCTTGCCGTACCAGCAACCATGCTCATAGCAGAGTCAACTGTAAAACAATTCATATCCGGTAATTTGTCCTCAGCAATTGTACGAATTGTGTCCCAAGATACCGAAGCAACTTTAGCACGATTAGGTTCAGATGAACCTTTTTTCAATTTCGCCAATTCCATGATTTGAATTGCTGCCGGTGGAGTTTTGATAATAAAATCAAACGATTTATCACCATAAACGGTGATAACAACCGGTAATACCTTTCCAGGTTTATCCTGCGTACGAGCATTAAACTGCTTGCAGAACTCCATAATGTTGACCCCTTTCGAACCGAGAGCGGGCCCCACTGGTGGAGCTGGATTGGCAGCACCGCCTTTGATCTGTAGTTTGATCAATCCTGCTACTACTTTAGCCATTTATATAAAAATTATGTAGTCAAACATGAGTACTAGCGGGAAGCATTCAATTTCGCTTTTCTCACTCCTACGGTTAATAATACAACTCTATACTTCTTTCGCAACTTGCATGTAACTTAATTCAAGCAAGTTTTTACGTCCAAAGATTTTTACCATTACTTTCAGTTTTTTCTTCTCTTCATTGATTTCATCAACAACACCACTGAAATTATTGAAAGGTCCATCAATTACTTTAACAGATTCACCAACAATAAATGGAATTTTCATTTC
>CAIUKX010000108.1 GCA_903899795.1 uncultured Flavobacteriales bacterium | reverse complement strand
CGTACACGTACAATTGCATACACAACAGATACCTTACATTTGGATAGTCTGACGATCTACCCCAATTCTTTTCGCTTGTTTTGCGGAACAACTCAATTGTCTTTCAACGACTACACCTTGGATTATGAACACGGAACATTGTTGATTTTCACGCATTGCGCTGACTCAGTCACCTTGAATTATCGGGTAATTCCAATCAATTTGAACAAAGTATACGGAGATAAAAATCCGAATCTTATTTATGAACCCAAAAAAGGAGATCGAGATAAGTACATGATCACAACGGAAGATACACAAAGTGATATCTTTGGTGGTTCAGGTTTGACAAAAAACGGAAGTATCTCTAGGGGAATTTCTTTCGGAAACAATCAGAATCTGGCGGTTAACTCATCCTTGAATCTTGAATTATCAGGTGACATTGCTCCTAATTTGAAGTTACTGGCTTCCATTTCTGACAATAATCTCCCGATTCAAGCAGATGGTAACACCAATAAATTACAGGAATTCGACCAGATTTATATCAAAATTTACAATGACAAATTAAGCATAATTGCCGGTGATTTCTGGCTAAAAAAACCAGAAGGCTATTTCATGACTTACCAAAAACGAGCTCAGGGTTTATCGATTGAACGAAGCTGGGGAAAAGACTCTACCCATGTATGGAAAACGCAGGCCAGCGGTGCGCTCTCAAAGGGAAAGTTTCAACGACAAATTATTCCCGGAATTGAAGGAAATCAAGGTCCGTACCGATTAAAAGGGGCGGAAAATGAGCCTTTCATTATTATTTTAGCCGGAACTGAAAATGTCTATATAGATGGCCGATTATTGGAAAGAGGGCAGGAATATGACTACACCATCAACTATAATTCCGCAGAAGTAATTTTTACATCACGGAACCAGATCACCAAAGACTCACGAATTGTTATCGAATTCCAATATTCCGATCAAAATTACGTTCGCTCCTTGTTTCAAAGTGCAACGACCTACACTACAAAAAAAATGAAATTTTGGATCAATGCCTATAGTGAACAAGATGCCAAAAATCAACCGCTGCAACAAAGCTTAACCGATAGTCAAAAAATGCTGTTGTCGCAAATTGGAGATAGTTTATCACTGGCCAGAAGTTCCAGCATTGATTCCATCGGATACAAAGACAACCAAGTCATGTATAGAATGATCGATTCATTGGGTTACGACTCTGTTTTGGTATATTCAGTGAATCAAGACTCTGCTATTTACAAAGCCGTTTTTGAACAAGTCGGTCAAGGAAAAGGAGATTATGTTTTCAGCAATTTCAATGCTTTGGGAAAGGTTTACAAATGGGTTGAACCTGTTGGGGGAATTCCCCAGGGTGATTATGCTCCTTCACATCTCATCGTTACTTCGAAACAAAAGCAAATGGTAACTTCAGGTGTATTTTATCAAATTCGAAAAGGACTGACCTTCGAATCCGAACTGGGGTATACGAAGAATGACATCAATACGTTTTCATCCAAAGACAAGAATAATGACAATGGATATTCTGGTCGATCGAAACTCATTGGCCTCACCCCCTTGGGTAAAGATTCAATTCACAAATGGCAACTCGAAAGTAAACTGGAAGTTGAAACGCTCGATAAAAATTTCACTCCTATTCAACAATACCGAGCCGTTGAATTTGATCGCGATTGGAATACTAGAAACAAAGGTTATCAGGGAAATCAATTGGCTACAACGGCTGGTGCGAATTTCAAAAACAGAAAGTATGGAAATATTAATCTGGAAGGACAATACTATGTTTATGGTACAGATTACCAAGGTCTTCGAACAAAATCAAACGGTAAATGGAAACAAAAAGGAACCAATG
>CAIUKX010000107.1 GCA_903899795.1 uncultured Flavobacteriales bacterium | reverse complement strand
TCATTATAAAATAATTATTGCCTTAGTTGTGTGTTTATTGTTTTCGTTGACCTTAACTATAAAGTTGACATTAATGTTCCAAAGAAAGAAATAATGGAATTCGGATTGATTACTATTCTTTAATGAAATCCAACATTAAATATCAAAAATTCAACATTAACTAATCGATTCTCGGTAAATTGATCAATTCTTTTACAATGTAATTCGTTGGGAAATCTCTATCAATTTGAACCTTTACTTTTTCAGCTTCCAGCTTCGTACGGAAATTTCCGACTTTTAAAAAATAGTTGGGAGCATTGTAAATCACGTAGGTATCTACCTTTGGAAATTGGGTAATAAATCGTGCTCTTGCATCATCAATTGCAGACTTTTCAGTATCGAAAAAAAGTTGGATTCTGTACCCTGTAATTTGAGGAACTGTAGATGGTGGAATAATCATACTTTGATTTTTAACGAGACCATCGATACGGCTATCTTTAATCACCTCTATTTCACCATTTTGAGAAAATAATGAGAATGTCAAGAGTGAAAATAAAAAAGGCATTACAGTTTTCATTTGATTTAATTTTTAAAACAAAATTACAAATAATTTGAGGAATGTATTTTGATGGAAACAGATGAATAATAATTAACATATTTTACAATTTGAAAATAGAGGGTTAAAATTCGTAAAACGGTGCTAATCAATATTAAGCATAAATTAATTTAAAGATTGGTTATTTAGAATGATTTTAAATTAATATTTTTCGATATAAAATTGTCATAAAACTGTCATGTAATAGGTGTATTCTCCTAAATTTGCGCCTGTCAAATAGTGTTTTTTTGACGGTAGATTAACAGTTTTTTACATGAAAATATCTAATAATCAGATGTTTAGAAACTTTAACAAGTGGTGTTTAGGAATATTAACAGTAATGTTATTTACTGGTTCTTTCAATGCAAACGCCCAAGGAGAAGGCCTTTTCAAAGCGAAATGTGCTAGTTGTCACCAGCCACACAAAGATGGTACTGGTCCAAAGTTGTTTCAGGCACGTACAAAATGGGCTGATGCAGGTGCGAAAGAAGAAATTTACAAATGGGTAAATAACTGGGAGTCAGCTGCGGCTACGAATCCTTATGCAGCTTCTGTTGCGGCTTCTACGCCTAAC
Organism: uncultured Flavobacteriales bacterium; assembly: GCA_903899795.1. Classification (GTDB taxonomy): domain Bacteria; phylum Bacteroidota; class Bacteroidia; order Flavobacteriales_D; family Crocinitomicaceae; genus CAIUKX01. The sequence goes on along the minus strand of CAIUKX010000107.1, from coordinate 20,951 downwards.
AAAATGACTTCTGATCCGACTTTGTCGAAAGAACAAATCGATCAGATTTTTGATTGGGTGGATGCTCAACCGGATCCGGCTACAATGACCGAAGGTACTCCAACTGATGGTGGTCCGGCAGGATCAGCAACTACAACTGAAGAGTCTTCAAACGGTTGGGTTTGGATGTTGTTGGGAATCATCTTCGTAACCATTATTATGGCTGTTGGAGGTGTTCGTCGTCAATTGAAAAGCGTAACAGGTGAAAACCTTAGAGAAGGGTCAACCTACACAGAAGAGTTCAGATCTTGGGCTTGGAAGTATAGAAAATATGTTGGTTTCGGTGGATTAGTAATCTTCATTGGACTGTGTGTTACTGGAATTTTAAGTCTTGGAACGATCGGTGTTGTTGAAGAATATCAGCCGTCTCAACCAATTGCATTCCCGCATGATGTTCACACAGGAACCAACAAAATTGATTGTAAATACTGTCACAATACAGTAACAGAATCAAGAACAGCAAGTATTCCTTCTGTAAACGTTTGTATGAACTGTCACAAACAAATCAACGGTAGAACTGCAGCTCAACAGGAACAAATTGCTAAGATTTACGAAGCAGCTGGTTGGGATGGTAAACAATACACTGGAAAAACCAAAGAAATTATCTGGAACAAAGTTCACGTTCTTCCTGATCACGTATACTTCAACCACTCTCAACACGTAGTAGTTGGTGGAGTTGATTGTAAACAATGCCACGGTGATATGACGAAAATGAATGGAACAGCAATGGTTCAACCAGTTTCAGAATTGAATAAAATCGAAGGGAATATTGCTCTTACACGACCAACCTTGACAATGGGATGGTGTATCGAATGCCACGGTGAGAAAGAAATTTCTACAGGTACAATTGATACAAAAAATGATGGTTACTATAATGAAATTCACAAGCGTTTATTGAACAATGATAAAGCATTGTATGGTAAATACTTGGATGATGGTAAAGTAACTGTGAAAGAACTTGGCGGATGGGAATGTGCTAAATGTCACTATTAATTTACGCATAGAAAAAATTCAAATAAGCACATGGGAACAAATAGAACATATTGGAAAGGTATTGAGGAGTTAAACCAAACTCCAGAATTCCTTCAAACAGTAGATAAAGAGTTTGCTCAGGAAATGTCTGTGGAAGAATTTCTAGGGGACGATAACTTAGGAGCTACGGCAACTAATCGTCGTGATTTCATGAAATTTTTAGGGTTTAGTGTTGCTGCTGCTACACTTGCTGCTTGTGAAGCGCCTGTAACAAAAGCGATTCCTTACGTAGTAAAACCTGAAAACGTAACATTGGGTATGCCTACTTGGTATGCATCAACGTACTACGATGGTAACTCATACGCTAGTATCTTGGTAAAAACAAGAGAAGGTCGACCGATTTATATCAAAGGAAATGCCGATTATGGTGTTTCTAAAGGAGCTGTAAATGCTCAAATCATTGCATCCGTATTGGGTCTTTACGAAGGAGCAAGATTACAGAATCCAACTTCAGGAGGAAAAGACACAACATGGGCGAAAGTTGATTCAACAATCATAAATGAATTAAAAGCAATCGCTGCGAAAAAAGGAAAAATTGTTTTGGTTTCCAATACAGTGATCAGTCCTTCGACTCAAATGGCGATTTCAGAATTTGCGACTTCGTTAGGTTCAACACCAGAGGCACCAATTTTTGATTTAATTCAATACGATACTGTTTCTTATGCAGGAATTCGTCAGGCTAACTTGGCTTCTTTCGGAGCAAACGTTATTCCTGATTACGATTTCTCAAAAGCAAAAACAATCATTAGCATCGGAGCTGACTTCTTAGGAACTTGGATGCTTTCTTCACAATACCAAGCTGATTACTTGACAACAAGAAATCCTGACGGTGAGTGGATGTCGAAACATTTCCAGTTTGAGTCAGTGCTATCATTATCTGGGTCAAATGCTGATTATAGAGGGATGATAAAACCGTCTGAGCAAGCGAATGTTGTTGCCTATTTATTGAAACAATTTGGAGTTGATGCACATGTACCAACGACATTATCAGATAGTACACGTAAAGTAGCTGATGAAGCGGTTCGTTCTTTGAAAACTACTAAAGCAGCGTCTTTGGTTGTTTGTGGATCGAATAACAAAGCTGTTCAAGTTTTGGTAAACAAATTGAACAGTGTGATTGGTGCTTACACAACGACAATTAACCTTAACAATCCTGTTAAAATGTTCATGTCTGAAGATGACAAAATGAACAAATTTGTTCAGGATGTTATTGGAGGTAAAGGACCGGATGCGGTATTGTTCCACGGAGTGAATCCAGTTTATACATTGTCAAATGGAAAACAATTTGGAGATGCTCTTTCTAAAATTAACTTATCGGTTTCTTTCTCTTCTCATGCAGATGAAACGGCTTCGAAATGTAAATTCGTTTGTCCTGATCACCACGCATTAGAATCTTGGAATGATTTCAATCCGAAAATGAATCACTACGCAATTGCACAACCGACAATTCGTCCATTGTTCAATACAGCAGCTTTCACTGAATCAATTTTGGTTTGGGGAGATAAAGCTTCACGTGGAGGTAAAGATTCAAAAGTTGTTTACAACACGATTATGAAAAATTGGGAAACATATGCATTCCCACTAAAAAAACAATACGCAGATTTCCACACATACTGGAGCATGGCTATCCATAACAGTTGTGTAGATATGCCGGCTGTTCCTGCATCTGCACCTTTGTTCATTGAAGCATCATTGGCTGGATTATCAGGAAAATTACCAAAAGGTGGAGCTACTGAAGTTGTTCTTTACCAAAAAATCGGTATCGGTACTGGAGCACAGGCAAACAATCCTTGGTTACAAGAATTACCAGATCCAATTTCTAAAGTTACATGGGACAACTATATTACCATGAATCCGACAGAGATGAAAACGGGTAATTATGCAACTACGTTCAATCAAGAATCAGGATTGAATATGGCTACTGTAACTGTAGGATCAAACAAAGTTACTCTACCAGTTTACCCATCTCCGGGACAAGCACCTGGTACAGTTGGTATCGCTTTAGGTTACGGACGTGGGGCAAATGGAGAAAACATCGGTAAAGCTGCATTCCAAACAAAAGAATACGGTGGACATGTAACAGATGAAAAAGGAAACCCTGCACCAATTGGTCAAAACGTTTATCCTTTTGCACACTTTGAGAATGGATCTTATTCATTCAATGCACCGGGTTCAATCGCTAGAGTAGAAGGAACGTACTTGATCGCAGCGACTCAAATTCACCACACGGTGATGGGACGTCACTCAATCGTTCGTGAAACTACATTAGACACCTACAAATCGAAAGACAAATCTGCTTACAATCCGGCACATACATTATCTGTATTAAAAGATGGTGAGCACAAAGAAATACCAGTTAGTGAGGCAGATCTTTGGACTGCTCACCCTGTAGAAAACATCGGACACAGATGGGGAATGACAATCGACTTGTCTTCTTGTATCGGTTGTGGATCTTGTTTAGTTTCTTGTCAGTCTGAAAACAACGTTCCAGTTGTTGGTAAAGATGAAGTAAGAAGAGGTCGTGAGATGCACTGGTTGCGTATCGACCGTTACTTCGCATCAGATGAAGAGGCTGCAGTTGGAACTCGTAAGAGCGAAGACATGGATTATCACAAAGCTGAAATTGCTGCTGAAAATCCGAAAGTGGTTCACATGCCGATGTTATGTCACCACTGTAACCACGCTCCATGTGAGACAGTTTGTCCGGTAGCGGCTACAAACCACAGTAATGAAGGATTGAACCAAATGGCATACAACAGATGTATTGGTACTAGATACTGTGCAAACAACTGTCCGTATAAAGTTCGTCGTTTCAACTGGTTCAACTACCCATCTTACAAAAAATTCACGCAAGTGAATCCTGCACAAGATGATTTAGGACGTATGGTATTGAATCCAGACGTTACTGTTCGTACACGTGGGGTTATGGAGAAATGTTCTTTCTGTGTTCAACGTATTCAGGCAACTAAATTGGAAGCTAAGAAAGACGGAACACCAGTACAGGACGGATCATTGGCAACAGCTTGTTCTGAAGCATGTCCTACAAAAGCAATTACTGTAGGAGACTGGAATGATGTAGCATCAAAAGTTCGTAAAAGTTCAGAAGATAAGAGAGCTTACCAAGCACTTGAAGAAGTGGGAGTGAAGCCTAATATTTGGTACAAAGTTAAAGTTAGAAATGAGCACAATCCTGAATTGAATAAATTACAGGTAGAACATACTGCTCATCACGAAGCTAGCGCTACTGAAGGTCACGGAAAAAAAAGTCATAATTAATTGAATAAATACAATTGTAATGCATAAGGAAGCGGCAATTAGAGAACCCCTCGTTTTAGGACACAAATCGTATCACGACGTAACGGAAGACGTTTGTAAGCCAATTGAGGACAAAGCACCAAGAATGTGGTATATACTTTTCGGTATTGCCTTAGTAATTGGTTTGTACGGAGTTGGCTGTATCGCCTATCTATTGGGTACCGGTATCGGTGTCTGGGGATTGAACAAGACAGTTGGTTGGGCGTGGGATATCACGAACTTCGTTTGGTGGGTTGGTATCGGTCACGCTGGTACGTTAATCTCAGCAGTATTGTTATTGTTCCGTCAAAAATGGAGAATGGCGATTAACCGTTCGGCAGAAGCGATGACGATCTTCGCGGTATTCATGGCAGGAACTTTCCCATTGATTCACATGGGTAGACTTTGGTTAGGATATTGGGTATTACCATTACCAAATCAGTTTGGGTCTTTATGGGTTAACTTTAACTCACCTTTGCTTTGGGACGTATTTGCAATCTCGACTTATCTTTCTGTATCATTGATTTTCTGGTACATTGGTTTGATTCCTGATTTTGCAACTATTCGTGACCGTGCAAAACGTCCGATTCCAAAGAAAATGTACAGTATTCTTTCTTTCGGTTGGTCAGGGAGAGCAAAACACTGGAACCGTTTCGAATTGGTTTCTTTGGTTTTAGCGGGTGTTGCTACTCCTTTGGTATTCTCGGTTCACTCGATTGTATCCTTTGACTTCGCAACTTCAGTTATTCCTGGATGGCATACAACAATTTTCCCTCCTTACTTCGTAGCTGGGGCGGTATTTTCAGGATTCGCGATGGTACAAACATTGATGTTGGTGATGAGAAAAGCAATGGGCTTGGAAGCATACATCCACGTGAAGCACGTCGAGTACATGAACATCGTAATCATGGTAACAGGTTCAATCGTTGGTGTTGCTTATTTGACTGAGTTATTTGTTTCTTGGTATTCTGGAGTAGAATACGAACAATATGCATTCATCAACAGAGCAACGGGACCATACTGGTGGGCATATGCTTCGATGATGACATGTAATGTTGTTTCTCCACAGTTGATGTGGTTCAAGAAATTAAGAAGAAGTTTGATGTTTACTTTTATCATTTCAATTGTTGTAAATATCGGTATGTGGTTCGAGCGTTATGTAATTATCGTAACTTCATTACACAGAGATTATTTACCATCTTCTTGGACAATGCACTTCCCAAGTCATATTGACATCGGTGTGTACGTTGGTACAATTGGATTGTTCTTCGTTTTCTTCTTGTTGTTTGCTCGTTTCTTCCCGGTATTGGCATTGAATGAGGTAAAAACAATCTTGAAATCTTCTGGTGAATCTTACAAAAATGCTCCTGATCATGGTCACCATGCACACGGACATGCAAGTCACGATGATCACACAGAAGAAAATACTAATTCAAACAATCAATAATTCAGACATGGCAGAGAAAGTAATTTATGCAATGTATGACGACGACGATGTGCTGAAAGACGGTGCAAAAATGTTAGTCGCTAAAGGTGTAAAAGTATCTGAGGTATTTTCACCGTTTCCGATCCATGGTATTGATCCGATTATCGGTGTGAAAAACACTCGATTAGGTATCGCAGCGTTCCTTTTTGGAATCACAGGTACATTTTTGGCAACATATGGAATGCGTTTCTTTATGATAACTGACTGGCCGATTAACATTGGTGGTAAACCAAACGGTACGTATTTGGAAAATATGCTTGCTTTCATTCCGGTTACTTTTGAGTTCACGGTATTATGTGCAGCTCACGGTATGGCAATCACTTATTTGTTGAGAAACAAAATGGTGCCAGGAATGCCAGCTCAAAATCCTGATCCAAGAACAACAGATGATAAATTCGTAATCGAATTAAGAGCTTCTGAAAATGCTCAGTTCTCCGTAGACGAATTGCTTTCAATGTTGAAGCAAACAGGGATAATTGAAATTGATCAAAAAGAAATTAATTAATTTGCCATAAACTACCGAAAGGTGTTGTGTCTGACAAAGTAAACTGATAAAGACAGATGAAAATTAAATTCAAGGCAATAGCAAGTTTAGCAATAGTTGCAGCCTCTACATTAATTTTAGGCTCATGCTCTACTGGTCCGGATAGCTCAGGTCATGAGTATATGCCGGATATGTATAGATCACCAGCTATTGAACCATATGTTGATTATGGTGAAGTAAGAGGAAGAGAACAAGAAGGTGTAAAAATGAAAATTTCTTCGTTGGTACCGCCTCATTATACAATTCCTTACTTTGGTACTGATTCGGCAAGCGTTCGATTGATGTTGCCATATTTCCGTAAAGCCAACGAGGCTTTCAAATTGACCCACGGTTTGTATGGTGCTGATTTGACTCCAGCTGACGAGTATGCATTGGCAATTAATGATGTGAATCCTCTGAAATTGACTGCTGATAATTCAGAAGCAATTTTCAAAAAAGGAAAAGAGTTGTTCTTGGCGAATTGTTCTCACTGTCATGGTGAAAAAGGAGATGGTAACGGACCAATGGTAGTTAGCGGAGCATATGCCGGAGTTCCTGATTACAAAACAGTAGCAGCGAAAGAAGGACAAATGTTCTACTCGATCTACTACGGTAAAGGGGCGATGGGAAGTCACTCTTCTATCTTAAACAAGAAAGAAATTTGGACAATCATTCACCACATTAGAAAGATTCAAGATGATAAATACGGAACTTTTGATGCTAGTGGGGCAATGTCAGCAGGATCAGTAACTGATTCGATGCCAAAACCAGCTGCTTCCGCAGGAAATCCTCAATAATTAACACATTTACGAAAGAAGATGGAATTCAAAATATCAAATAAGTCTAAAAAACTAACAACAGTCTTGATGGCTGTAGGGGTTTTATTTACAGTACTTGGAATTATAATGAATATGGGTGATCATCACCTTGGTCAGCGTATTCTTGCAGGTGGACTAATCAATGGTTTTTATTTCTTTGCGATTGGTTTGGGAGCTTTGTTCTTCCTTGCTTTGCAATATGCTACGGAAACAGGTTGGTACGCATCTGTAAAAAGAGTGATTGAAGCGGTTGCAGGTTTCCTTCCGATGGGAATGGGAGTTTTGGGATTGGTTTTATTGATTATCACATTAATGGATGGTGCTCACATTTATTTATGGATGGATTCAGAGGTAACAACTCCTGGTTCTCATCATTATGATGCAATCATTCATGGTAAAACTGCGTATTTGAACAAAGGTTTCTTTTGGGTGAGAACGTTGGCTTATTTCAGTGTATACTTCATCTTCTTGAGAGGTTTTAAAAATCGTTCTTTGAGAGAAGACAGAGAAGGTGGAACAGAAATTCACTTTACAAACTACCGTAAAGCAGCTGTATTCTTGGTGTTCTTCGCAGTATTCAGTTCAGCTTCTGCATGGGATTGGATTATGTCAATCGATGTTCACTGGTTCTCAACTTTGTTTGGGTGGTATACATTTGCAGGTTTCTGGTGCTGTACAATGACAGTGTTGGTAATGTTGACATTGTATTTGAAAAAACAAGGATATTTGCCGAATGTAAATGCGAGTCATATCCACGATTTAGGAAAATGGACTTTCGCTACATCATTCTTATGGTCTTATATGTGGTTCTCACAATATATGTTGATTTGGTATGCAAATATTCCTGAAGAGGTGATTCCATACATGAATCGTATTGAAAATTACAAATTGCTTTATTTCGGAATGTTCTTTATTAATTTTGCATTCCCTATGGTAATCTTGATGTCAAGAGATGCAAAAAGAAATGCAGGTATTTTGACTTTCGTTGGTACTATCATTTTGATTGGTCACTGGTTAGACATATACGTAATGGTTCAAGCGCCATCCATGGGTAGCGAAGGAAAACTTGGATTGATTGAAATCGGTATGGCTTTATTGATGGCAGGTCTTTTCATTCGAACAATTCTGACGAATTTAACGAAAGCACCATTGACACCGGTTAATCACCCGTTCTTGGACGAGAGTATTCACCACGAGATTTAGTAATAAGAGTTTATCACAGACAAATAAATAATGATGGAAAGCAAATTAATGCACTTAATCGTAATAGTACTTGGGGTCATAGCGATTGCACAGTTGGTACGTGTATATGAACTATCTGCTAAGCTCAGAAAAGAAGGTGAACACGAAACAAATAGTCGTGATAATAAATTAAATGCAAGGATGATGCTTGTTTTCATGGCATTCCTTTTTCTTGGATTTATTTGGTTAATGCTGACTTACGGATGGACAGGAAGAGGTGAAGCTGCTTCTGTTCACGGGAAAGAATTGGATTGGTTGTTAGACCTGAATTTCTGGATTATTATCATAGTATTCTTTTTAACGAATACATTGTTATTCTCTTTCGCTCACAAATACATTCGTAAACCAGGCGTAAAAGCTTTCTATTTCCCACATGATAATAAGTTAGAGATGGTTTGGACAGTTATTCCGGCGATTGTTTTGGCTGTTATCATCATCTTGGGATTACGTAGCTGGAATAAAATTACGGATGAGCCAGTTAAGGAGTCAATTCGTATTGAGTTATTCTCAAAACAATTCGATTGGACAGCTCGTTACTCAGGTGAGGACAATGTTTTGGGTAAATATGATTATAAATTGACGACTGATAATAATGAGTTAGCTTTGATTACAACAAATACCATTGATAGTGCAATTGCTCAAATGGAGAGCGGTGTATCAGGTATTAAAACGTTGGAATCAAAATTGAATGATAGAAAAATCATGTTGGTTCCTGAAGAACGTGAGAAAATGGTTGTTGACTTGGAAAGAAAAACTCGTTTACTTCGTTTGTTATACCAAATGAGAGGTCACCATAATCCAAGTGTAGATGCTTCAGCATGGGATGATATTATTCAAAAAGATACATTGTTCTTGTGTGAAGGAAAAGAATATGAGTTTAATTTCCGTTCAAAAGATGTTATTCACTCTGCTTATTTCCCGCATTTTAGAGCTCAAATGAACACTGTACCGGGTTTACCAACTCGTTTCAAATTTACACCGGATATCACAACAAAAGATATGCGTGTTAAGAGAAATGACGATAAATTCAACTATGTGTTGATGTGTAACAAAATTTGTGGAAGTGCTCACTACAAAATGAAAATGATTGTAGTTGTGCTTTCGAAAGGAGAATACAAAAAATGGATGGATGGAAGACAAAGTACAGCTACATTCAAGCATAACTATTTTCCAAAAGCTGAAGAAGCATCTTCTACAACAGCTGGAGCAACTGGATCAGATTCGACTGCGGTAGCAGTTGTTGATACTTTGAAATAATTAATTAGAATTTAAATTTAAACACGAATAAAATGGCGGCAGTAGCGCACGAGGCACACGGACATCACGATTCTCACGGACATCATGAGGCTCATGGACACCATGAAGAGACCTTTGTTTCAAAGTATATCTTCAGCCAGGACCATAAAATGATTGGAAAGCAGTTCTTAATGACTGCAGTTTTTATGGGGGTAGTGGCAATGATTCTATCTATTCTATTTAGAATTCAATTGGCTTGGCCAGGAGAAAGTTCTGACTTTTTATCTTTCTTCTTAGGTGAGACATGGGCTCCGGGAGGAATTATGAAAGAAGACATGTATCTTGGTTTGGTAACGATCCACGGTACAATCATGGTATTCTTCCTTTTAACAGGGGGGTTATCTGGAACGTTCTCGAATTTATTGATTCCATTGCAAATTGGAGCGCGAGATATGGCTTCAGGGTTTTTGAACATGTTATCCTACTGGTTCTTCTTTCTGTCTTCAGTTATCATGTTGGTTTCTTTGTTCATTGAAACAGGACCGGCTTCTGCAGGTTGGACAATCTATCCTCCACTTTCTGCATTGCCTCAGGCAATCGGTGGTTCAGGATTAGGAATGACTCTATGGTTGTTATCGATGACGATTTTCGTTGTTTCTTCTCTATTGGGATCTTTGAACTACATCGTAACAGTTTTGAATTTACGTACAAAAGGAATGACAATGACAAGAATGCCTTTAACAATTTGGGCTTTCTTTGTAACAGCTATTCTTGGGGTATTATCTTTCCCTGTTTTGGTTTCCGCAGTTGTCTTGTTGATGATGGACAGATTAGCCGGAACTAGTTTCTATCTTTCTGATATTATCGTTGGAGGTGAAATGCTAGCGAATCACGGTGGTTCTCCACTATTATATGAGCATTTATTCTGGTTCTTAGGTCACCCTGAGGTATACATCGTATTGTTACCAGCATTAGGTTTATCTTCGGAGATTATTTCTACTAATTCACGTAAACCGATCTTTGGTTACCGTGCGATGATTGGTTCTATTTTAGCGATTGGTTTCTTATCCTTTATCGTTTGGGGTCACCACATGTTCGTGACGGGTATGAATCCTTTTATTGGTAGTGTATTCGTATTTACAACATTATTAATTGCGATACCTTCAGCTGTGAAAGTATTTAACTACATCACAACTTTGTGGAAAGGGTCGATCGTATTGACACCGGCTATGATGTTTGCAATCGGTTTGGTTTCTACATTTATCACAGGTGGGGTTACAGGAATTATCTTAGCGGATTCAGCTTTGGATATTTCAATTCACGATACTTATTTCGTTGTCGCCCACTTCCACATCGTAATGGGTATGTCAGCAGTATTTGGGATGTTCGCTGGTGTTTATCACTGGTTCCCTAAAATGTTTGGTAAAATGTTGAACAAACGACTTGGATATGTTCACTTCTGGATCACCATCTTTGGTGCTTACGGAGTATTCTTCCCAATGCACTTCGTTGGTTTAGCGGGTGCTCCACGTCGTTACTACGATTACTCAGCATATGGAGAGTTTGATACGCATTCACATGAATTGATCATGGACTTGAATATTATCATTACCATATTTTCAATCATCTCAGCACTTGGTCAATTGGTATTCTTGTTCAACTTCTTCTACAGTATTTTCAGAGGGCCTAAAGCTCCTCAAAATCCTTGGAATGCAAACTCACTTGAATGGACTACTCCGGTTGAACATGTTCACGGAAACTGGCCAGGAGAAATTCCAACGGTTTACAGATGGCCATACGATTATTCTAAACCGGGAGCCGAGCATGACTTTATCCCTCAAAATGTTCCTTTAGCGGAAGGCGAAGAAGAGCATTAAGAAATAAATATTAGCCAGAAGCCTCTCCAATTGGAGGGGCTTTTGTATTTTTGATAAACAACAATTCAGGTTTTGGAAGATTCATTCGATTATAGACAAGAGGCAGAAGCAAACGGTGACAAGGAATATGATAAAGTCCTCCGTCCGAAAATGCTTTCTGATTTTGCCGGACAAGATAATGTCGTCGAGAATTTGGATATTTTTGTCCGAGCTGCCAAATTGAGAGGTGAACCTTTGGATCACGTACTATTACATGGCCCTCCAGGACTTGGTAAAACGACTTTAGCCAATATCGTGGCTAATGAGCTTGGAGTTGGTTTTAAAGTAACGAGCGGTCCTGTTTTGGATAAAGCTGGAGATTTGGCTGGTTTGTTAACCGGATTGAATACTGGTGATGTACTTTTCATTGATGAAATCCACCGTTTGAGTCCTGTTATTGAAGAATACTTGTATTCAGCAATGGAAGATTATGTCATTGATATCATTATTGATACAGGTCCGAATGCAAGAACGGTTCAAATAACCCTGAATCCTTTTACATTGATAGGAGCAACGACTCGTTCCGGATTATTAACTTCACCTCTGCGTGCTCGTTTTGGAATTAATTCCCGTTTAGAATATTACGATTCAAAAGTATTGACGAATATTATTGAACGATCTGCCAGTTTATTACACATACCAATCGACGAAACTGCTGCCTACCAAATTGCAACCCGAAGTCGTGGTACTCCAAGGATTGCCAATTCGTTGTTAAGAAGAGTTCGTGATTTTGCGCAAATAAAAGGTGATGGAACAATTACATTAGACATTACAAATACAGCATTGAAAGCACTGAATGTGGATGAAAGTGGTTTGGACGAAATGGACAATCGCATTCTTTCTGCTATCATCAATAAATTTGCTGGTGGTCCAGTGGGGTTAACAACCATTGCAACAGCTATTGGAGAAAATGCAGGAACCCTAGAAGAGGTTTATGAACCCTTCTTAATTCAGGAAGGTTATTTAATGAGAACTGCAAGAGGAAGAAAAGCAACCGAAAAAGCCTTTAAGCACCTCGGTAAAGCATCGGGTTGGTCGCAAGGAGGCTTATTCTAAAATAATGACGCTGTGATCCTCTGTGTAAAACTCAGTGTAACTCTGTGGTTAATAAGATGAACCTCCTGGAACGAAATACCAAACTTATAAAAGATAAAGCCAAAGAATTGGGATTCTTCTTCTGCGGAATATCTAAAGCTGATTTTCTGAAGGATCAAGCCCCAAAACTGGAATCTTGGCTCAAGAATGGACACCATGGAAAAATGGATTACATGGAAAATCATTTTGACAAAAGATTAGATCCAAGACTTTTAGTCGATAATGCAAAATCGGTAGTTTCACTTTTGTTGAATTATTATCCATCTGAAATTCAACCAGGTTATGATACACCTAAAATTTCAAAGTACGCTTATGGCGAAGATTATCATTTTGTCATTAAAGATAAATTGAAATATCTATTTCAGTTTATTCAAGATGAAATCGGTGAGGTGGGTGGTCGTGTTTTTGTGGATTCCGCACCAGTCATGGATAAAGTTTGGGCTGAGAAAAGTGGTTTGGGTTGGATTGGGAAAAATTCAAATTTGATTCATCCCAAAAACGGATCTTTCTTTTTTATAGCTGAACTGATTTTGGATTTGGAACTTCAATCGGATGGCCCGATGAAAGACTATTGTGGTACTTGTACCAGATGTATTGATGCTTGCCCAACGGATGCTATTGTAGCGCCCTATGTTGTTGATGGTTCCAAATGTATTTCCTATCTTACAATTGAATTAAAAGATCAACTGATACCACAGGAATTCAAGGGAAAAATGGAAAATTGGATGTTTGGCTGTGACATTTGTCAGGATGTTTGTCCCTGGAACCGCTTTTCGAAACCTACAAAAGAAGCTCGTTTCAACCCACATCAAAACTTGTTGCAATTATCAAAAGCTGATTGGTTGGATTTGAGTGAAGAAATATTCCGCGAGTTGTTCAAAAACAGTGCGGTAAAACGAACCAAATATTCAGGTCTGAAGCGTAATCTGGAATTTTTGTGATAACACTCATCTATTTTGTAGTTGTTAAAATGTAGAATTTAACAATTGTTCAAGGTTTATTTATATATATTTACCTAGAAAAGTATTTACAAGAATTGGCAAACATGGATAGACGTAATTTCTTTAAACAATCATTGATGGCTTGCGGGGTAGTAACCGGAACAGTTTTAGTTGTAGAAAGCTGTAAAAAGAGTAATTCAGGCACAACGCCTCAAGGTCCAACTGTGAACTTTACAATCGATCTGTCTTTACCGGCAAATGCATCACTTAATACAACTGGAGGATCTGGTAGTTCGAATGGAGTTGTAGTTGTTAATATGGGAAGTGGGTCATTTATCGCCGTTGCACAGTCTTGTACACATAATGGTTGTAGTGTTTCATACAGTCAGGGTAACAATAATTTTTTATGCCCTTGTCACGGTGCTACATTCAGTACTACTGGTGCAGTAACTAACGGTCCAGCAAGCGTACCTTTGAAAAAGTATACTGTTACAAAAAATGGAAATATATTAACAGTTACAGGTTAAGGTTTTATCTCAAAACACACTTTCTTTATTTTCTTGTAATCCGTTATTTCGCGTATCCATTAAGTATTCAATTCGAATGCGGACTTCATTTCAGTAACACAAATCCTTTACATTGTAGAATAAATTTTACTTATCCTACATCTACTTTCACCTTTATTTTTGATAAACATCATCATTCAATCGATTGATTCACAAGGAAATTCTAGTGTTATCTCACTAATTCTTTGTAGAAAATTATCAATTTTTTCGAATTCACATTTTTTTATTGATATTATAATAAATAGTTAAAACTAATTTATTAATATTGATTTTATTATTGATAATCAGAATATTGATTAATCAATTAAAGTTGAATCAATGAAAACGGAAGAAGCCGAAAATCCGATCAAAGAGTAGGCATCAAAGTAAAGTAGTTATGATTATTTCAATGCAAGGCAACTGGACGGTTGCAGTAAAATCAAAAAGTGCCGCCTACTCACAACGATTTGTAGTACAAGGTGCAATTTCAGGTAATGGAATTCATTCAGGAATACCGGGAACATCAGTAAGTGTTATCGGTACTCAGTGGTCCATATCCATCCAAAATGATCCGGGTACGGGTTGGCAATCTTCCTCTACCAAATTAAAATATCCTCATAAAGTTGGTAGTCATTATGAGTTTGATATTTTATCGAATGATGCAGGTGGTGATACTGATTTTGATGATTTAATATTAACTTGCTCAACACCAGCCACTATAAATGATTTCATTATTTATGGAAATGTGACTTTGTATGATGGAAGATGTATTTTTAACCCTTGCCGAAGATTTCCTTATGTGATTGAAACTAATGCAGGTTTGATCAGTGCACTGAAAAACCCGAGACTGAGCGACTGGATTAAACAATATTATCCGGAACGAATACCACCTATTAAAGTGAATCCGAATCCTCCTGATCCGGCACCCTATTTTAAACCAATTGTTTTTGATTTGGGAGGTGAAGCGATGCAACCAAAAACAGCATTGCATTATACAAGAAAAGCTGTTGTTGAAAAGAAAGTTACCAAAGAAACGTCAGATTCACTTTCTAATTTTTTGGTAAAGGATTTTGATTTGAAAAGTACCTCAAATTCAAAATCAGTTTCCGCGATGCTTCCAGATGCTGCTGATTTGGCATCGGTAATCGGAGGGATTCAATTTCCATGTTTTACGAACGCAGGATCCAACTTAACGTTGACTTTCGAAGAGTACGATAGAACTGCAGCTGAATTGTCAGGTGGGGCTTATACCGGAACAGGCAACAGAAGACTTTTAGGGGATACAATTACAGATATGAATGGGAATTATATTTTCCGGTTTAGTTTTGATATGACCTTACCCTATTTGGAGGATGCTTATGATGTTGCACCGGGTGAGGATATTAACACGGTAGTTTACCCGGATATTATTGTCAAAGTGGTTGAGTATTCTCCTTTTGAAGTAAAATATGAAAGTGCACCGTTTTACAATATATCCAATTTAAAGCGCATTGATTTGTGTTTACCACAGTCTTCCGTTCAGGTTACTTCAGCTTGTTTCAATGGAAATTTAATTGGGAGTTTGGGTAATGTTTTTATAGGAGGTAATCAAAATACCTTGGGATCGACAGCTGCTTCTAGTTTAAGAAGATACGGAGATTCAAATTACCTGGAAGAAACAGGGACGATCTCAGTCAATAGTTCTCTAGCAGGATTTTCGATCGAATGTGCAGCTTGGACCGGAACGATTGATATGAAAGGGTGCATGTATGACACCAAAAAAAGTGCAACAGATAATAAAATCAAATGGTATACTATTCGCATCATGAGAGCTGGTACTTTAGCATGGGAGTATGTGAGTCAAAATTATAAGCATCCTAAATTTTCGAAACGAAATCTACCGAATTACATTGGTGATGATGTAGGACCATTTTACCCAAATGTCGGAGGTTCATTAACTGGACATGTACCTGCCTATATTAACATTCAGCGAGAAATTTTTGTTGATGGAATTGATTGGGAATTTTCAAACTTGGATCGTTATATGCAGCTGAATTCAGCACTATATGATGTAATTGCCGGCGTAAGAACACCGGGTAAATTCTACGTTCGGGTGGATGGATATGACGCCAGCGGAAATCATGTTACAAATGCGACAGATTTGATTGCCTTGTTTATACACAACAATGGATTGAATTTCCGGATGTCAACTCCGGCATTAACAGATAATACGATCCTAAATGCAGGTTGTGGTTTGTATCGATTGACGAATACTCAGTTAAAAACACCGGTTGCATTTTCATTCCAAGCCAATGATCCATATGGTTTTGTAGACAATTATGTGCTAAGTATGACTAGATGTCCGGGAACATCTTTAGACCTGACATCCAATATTGAAGCAGCATTTACTATAGCTGGAGGTCATACATTCCCTGGAGGACACAATCCGTCGAATGTACACCATGCTTGTCCAGGTTACTCAGGAACAATTGATGATTAAAGTGATGCCGGTTCTATCAATGTACAAATTCAACCGACTGTAGCAGGCGACGGATGGATTAAAACCGGGGAGTATTTTACCATTTATACTTTCAGCTTAACGGCTAATCAAAGAATAACAAATGGCTATAATACCGGTTTATCGAGTACGTATCCGGCATACAGTCAAATTATGATGGAATTACTAAATCCATGATTTCAGTAGTTCACTTTTGTATATATGCACTCGCGATCTGGAGGATTACCCATCTTTTTTCAAATGAAGATGGTCCCTTCGATCTGGTATTTAAATTTAGAAAAATGTTCGGGCAAGGATTCTTCGGAAACTTGCTCGACTGTTTTTATTGCTTGAGTATATGGGTTGCAATTCCGTTTGCTGTTCTATTGACGAATACATGGAAAGATGGAATAATAATGTGTTTAGCATTATCAGGAGCAGCCTGCTTACTTTATAAATTCACCGAAAAAAAAGAAGAATAATATGAGTTGTTGTGGAAATAAAAGAAATCAATGGAAGAGAGAAATCGAATTGCCAATCACGTCTTCAAATACAGTAAATGCTATTGAGAAACAAGAAAGTAAGCTTTTTGAATATACAGGCTTTTATCCTTTTTCCATAAAAGGTGTTTCTTCTGGAAAAACATATAGTTTTCGATTCAAGGGAGATAAACAATCTGTTGATTTCAGTGATTCATTTTCATTGATGGCTGAGCCGGATTTAATAGTAGTGAAATCCTAAGCTGTTTGTCGATAGTACTAAATGCGTAAAGCACTTTCAAGCTAACAATAGCTTAACCATATCATACAACTATATTAATAATCGATTTAAATTATAGTAGTAATATTATGTATTGGAAAAATGACAAAGCTAGTATACGTAAATGGATAATGAATGCGTTTAAACCTAATCAATTAAAGATAGAATATGAGTTTTTTTGGGAATAAAAGAAGTGAGAGATTGAAAGAAAATGACGATACAGTAAATGGTGCAGGAACTTCTATTAAGGAAACGTTGTTTGAATACATCGGAAGTTATCCTTTTACAATCAAAGGGGTTTCATCGGGAAGATTGTATCGTTTTAAATTTTATGGTGATAAGCAATATGTTGCTTATGAAGACTCCTTTGCCTTAATGACAGAGCCGGACTTAAAAGTAATTACGCTTTGAATTAATCCAGTTTTTTCTTCATCATGAAATCAGTCTGTTCATCAGTTCCCAAGACGAAGATTTTAGCTCCGAATTTTTCAAATCCCCATTTTTCATAGAAGTGAATGGCTTTTTGATTGTGTTCCCAAACTGCTAGCCAAATGTAATTGCATCCTGAATTTTGAGCCAGTTGGATGCAGTGACTCATTAGTTGAGCACCTATTTTTTTGCCATGATGTGAAGTCAGGACATACAACCGCTCGATTTCGATTACCTGTTCATTGGTTAATTCCTCAGGAATAGGTTGTGTTCTCAGTTTCACAAATCCTAAAGGTTTCGAATTTTCTTCAGCAAAATAAAATGTACTGTAAGGTTCATCGATTTCTGTTTTTAAGGTTGCCGGAGAGCAATTTACTGTAAGAAATTGATCCATGTCCTCCTTCGTGTTGTAAGCTGCAAAAGTATCGTAAAAAGTACTTGCGCTTATTTCTGATAAGGCCAGACAATCGTCGGTTGTGATTTTACGAATATGGATGTGTGACTCCAAAATTGATACAGCTGAACTATTAGTTTTTGTCCACAATTACTCCGATTTCCATCACCATATTGACCGGATCCTTAGGCATAGCTGGTTCAATTTTGTAGGTGTATTTTCCTTTTTCTGTGTATTTTTTATTTGCTTCAATGACGTGTTCACTGTCCCAAATATCCAACCCTGGTTCTCCGATGTATTTTCCATTATCGTCTTTCACTTTAAGTGTATAGACTTTTGAAGTTTCAGTTCCTTTAGGAGAAATTTCAATTACGTTTACTTTCATTGCTTTATCGGGAAAACCTTCAGCATATCTGAAAGAAAGGCTTAAGGTATAAGCTGCATTTGGATCTTCGATTGGAACTTCAAATTCACGGACATCTTTTTTTAGCCATTGCAACTGAGAGGATAATTCTTTGTGTTCAGAATAAATTCTATTTTTTGATTGACATCCGAATAAGCTTAAAGCTATACATGCGAAAATTGCTATTGATTTCATATTTACTTGTTTTATCCTAGAATTCAAATGTTCAAAAAAGTAACTATCCGGTGATCCATCGGAATACATCCATACCATTTGCGTAGAGCATCAAGCCAAGTAAGAAAAAGATTCCGGCATATTGTGCATATTCCAATACTTTTTGTGGAGCTTCTTTACCGGTAACCATTTCGTATAATAAGAAGACAACATGTCCTCCGTCTAAGGCAGGAATAGGTAGTAAATTCATAAATGCCAATACCAAGGATATAAACCCTGTAATGTTCCAGAATGCATGCCAATCCCATGTACTTGGAAATAATTTACCCATTGAGGCAAAACCTCCCAATGAACTTGCTCCTTTTTTGGTGAAAAGGAATTTCAATTGTGAAGCATAATCTCCGATTGTATTTTTTCCATCCTGAAGCCCCAAACTTACACTTTCACCAAAACTGAAGTACTTTGTGTTGAACATTTGGGTTTCGCTTTTAGCAAGGTCTTTATAGGTGAAACCCATCATGGCTGTGCTGCTTACTTTCAATTCTCTTTGCAAAGTATCACCATTATGAAGAATGGATAAATTTACTTTTTTCCCTTTATTGAAATAAAGTACAGATTGTAAATCATCTGTAAAAATGATTTTCTTTGAATTGGCAGCGATTATCTTATCGTTTTCATGAAGTCCGATACTCAAAGTTGGAAAACATGCAAACAAGGAATCCATCGGAACTTTATTCGTATTGATGTTGATTTTTTCAGTTCCTCTTTCTACGGTAATCGTTTTGATCGGTTCTTCCGTTGAATATTTCCCAATTTTTTGATTATTTACCGCGATCAGTTTATCCCCGAGATCCAATCCTAATTTTTTATTTTTTACGATAGCGAATAAAAATTCGACACCCATATTTTTTCCACGATTTTTAAATACAGGAAATGCTGCTTCTTCGAATATTTTATAATCAATATTATCGGGTAAAGTAATATCTTCAACAGAACCGTCAGCATGTTGAATTTTTAGTTTTCGAACACCACGGAGTAAAATTTCATTGTTGATATCTAAAACCTTCATTTTAAAATCAACATAATGATTGAATTTCTCCCCTTCCATTTCGAGTACATTATCACCTGATTTCAATCCAAATTGTTCGAAATAAGGGTGAACGGACAACCCACTTTTTAGTTCGGATGGTTTAAATTCTGTTTTACCATAGGCAAAAACAACGAAAATGTAGATAAGGAAACCAACTACTACATTGACAAAAACTCCACCAAGCATGATTATCAAACGTTGCCAAGCTGGTTTTGATCTGAATTCCCATGGTTGAGGTGGTAGTGCTAATTGCTCTTTGTCCATCGATTCATCGACCATACCTGCAATTTTTACAAATCCACCTAATGGTAACCAACCGATTCCCCATTCTGTTTCACCGATTTTCTTTTTGAAGAGTGAAAACCATGGGTTGAAAAACAAGTAAAACTTTTCAACTCTTGTTTTAAATAATCGGGCAGGTATAAAGTGTCCGAATTCGTGTAATATGACAAGTAAGGATAGCGAAAGGAGTAACTGTGCAGCTTTAATTAAAAAATCCATGTGTGTAAATTATATACTTTTAGCGAATTATTTTTTCTTCAACAAAAATACCTTCCTCAGCAAAATAATCCAACATCGCTTCTTTTATTAAATGTTGTTGTTCCGGATCAGATAGAGGAGGTAATTGTTTTTCCAATTTATAGTGTGGCCAGTTGTCATTGTCCCGTCCCTCAAAGGTGTAATAACCAAAAGGTTCAAGCAATGTACAGATAGCAATGTGTAGCAGATCGACTTTTTCGTTTTTCGTGAAATTTTTATAGCCAATACCTAGATGATCAACACCGATGAGAAATAAAATGGCTTGAACATCCATTCCTTCACCAAATTGCTCTTCCAGTTTAGCTTTTAATTTTTGAAATCTAATTTCTATTTCGTGATCCATAACCACAAATTTACGATTCTAGGTGGATTTTTGGACACTTTTGGCGGAAATCAGTCGTGTAAAATGTTAAATAAACTTACGCACCTATCCCTATTGTGGATTATTTGCGGTATAGTTCTTTGAGATATAGTAAATAGAACCCTCGATAAATACACATTCATCGAGGGATATAACTT
>CAIUKX010000106.1 GCA_903899795.1 uncultured Flavobacteriales bacterium | reverse complement strand
CTTTTAATTAAAGATTGGCTCCGAATTCAAACATAGAATATTATTTTATCCATTTGATTTAGATTGTTCGAGCACAATATCACAAAACAAAAAGGCAACCATTTTCATGATTGCCTTTTGCGGTGTAGACACGACAGTGCCATTATCGAACCTTTTGAAGCAAAAATTTAAGCTGATTTATGAATGTTTTGCTTTGGAAAAGTAAATTTGCGGAAAAATTTACTTTTAGATAATTTAAACGGTTTTTAAATGGGTAGGGCAATTCATTTCGTTTTTAAAACCGAATAAAACATACCGAGGAGAAATAGTTTTTAGCTACCTGTGAGCGTAATACTATCGGCACTAAAACCATATATCGCAGGAACTTTGCTTCCAGTAGGTCTCACGTAAGTAGATAATTGACCACGGTGATGTATGATATCGAAAAAGAAGAACCACATCATATTCATTCTGGGTAAAGTAACAAAATGCTCGCCATTCAACAGCAATTCCACCGACTCATTTTCCCATTTCTCCAGAGATATTTGTTCCAGAGTCAAATTAACCTCGAGCCAAAGCCTTTCGAGATTGCCTGCCGCAACTGTTGGGCTAACGACATCAAATGTCAAAGCTTCGTCGCAAACAGATTGCTTCAATATGATGTCTAAGTCAATCAAATGGCAGAGTATGTGTTCCATTATTTCCCCAACAGATCTGTTGACAGGGTGAGTTTTGTGGGTAATAGCCTCGTTTTGAAAGGAATTAAAAAGGCTGGCAGTAGCACCCATTTCGTTTTTGAAACACGTCTTAAAAAAGTCTAGATTTTCCATAATTTAAAATTACAAACTATGAACGAAATATTAATAGTTTTTTTTAGTATTTTTATGGATATTTTTAAACAAATTTATTGTGGTGGTAGTAAGACAGCATTTGTATAAGGCAGGTGAGTGGACGGAGATTTCACAGCATTGTGATGTCTCAATTTCTTTTCAGTTAGTTTTGGTTTTTGGAAATATAAATGAGCTAAAAAACCCATTAATACACGAGCAAATTCGTGTACTTTATCCGGTAGCAGATATCGTCGTCGCATCAACATCGGGAGAAATAATAAGAGATCAGGTAATTGATAACTGTGTTGTTGCAACAGCAGTCTCTTTTAGTACAACGAAAATTCGTTCTATCTCAAAAAAAGTTTGTGACTACTCCTCGGTTTTTCAACTTGGCAACGAGCTGTTCAATGATCTGAATGCAGCCAATCCCGATCTGGCTGGAATATTTTTAGTGAGTGACGGCCACTTGGTGAACGGCAGTGAATTGGTGGATGGATTGAATAAAGCAAATGTGAACAATTTGCCCATAACTGGCGGTCTTGCGGGGGATAGCGCACTTTTTTCAAACACTTTGACGGGACTTAATGGTATGCCAAACGAAGGAAATGTGATCGGCGTTGGCTTTTATGGCAAACATTTCCTGATAGGCCATGAACAATGGGGGGGATGGGATGAGTTTGGTCGAGAGCGCATCATCACCCGTTCGGAAAATAATGTGCTTTACGAGATCGACGGCCAAAGTGCGCTGGGATTATATAAAGAATATCTTGGTGTGTATGCTGATAAGTTGCCTGGCTCTGGGTTGTTGTTCCCGCTTTCTATACTCATAGAAAATAAAAAGGAGAAGATGGTCAGAACCATTTTAGGGATCAATGAAGATGAAAACAGCATGACATTTGCCGGCAATATGCCTGTTGGTAGCAAGGTAAGGCTGATGAAGGCCAGTTTCGACAAATTGATCGAAGGAGTTTACAACGCTTCATCTGTGTCGGTAGCGCAAATCAATAATAACCAACCTCAATTGTGTATTGTTATAAGTTGTGTAGGGAGAAAACTAATTCTGAAGGAAAGAGTGGTAGAAGAAGTGGAGGCCGCCTGCGCTCAATTGGGGCGCGATGTCACGATTACAGGATTTTATTCGAACGGAGAAATATGTCCCATAGCGGCCGGGGCACCATGCGAATTGCTTAATCAGACAGTAACCATTTCTTCATTTTGCGAATTATAATTCTATATGTCTGAGGAAATTGAATATCACAAAATACTCCAACGCCAGATAAATAAATCTCTGCCGGAAAGCTATCGCCGGGATGAGAAAGTTGCCTCTTTTTTGAGTCTTATCGATAATCATTACAAGAACGCAGACGTAGACAAGTCTTTTTCTGATCATGCCTTTGCTGTTAGCGAAAGGGAATATGAACAGTTCCTTGCGGAACAACGGGAAGTCAACATGCTGCTCAGTAATTCCATTCAACAGATAAGACAGGTAATAACTGACCTGGACCCTGATCATCAGACTTTTCCGGATAGCAATTCAGGCAGCATTGACAAAATAATTGGTGTTTTGAAGAAAATCGTTGCTAACTCGGTTCATGTTGAACAAAACATGAAAATCATTGCTGACAGTACAAGTAATTTTATTATACGTGCGGACACTTCGGGCAGAATCACCTGGGTTAATAGAGCCTTTGAGAAATTCACAGGATATACTCTTGAAGAAGTGTTAGGAAAAACTCCGGGAAGTTTTTTGGCAGGCGCCGAAACCGAATCTGATCAGACCAATTTGTTTAGGAAGGCGATATTGGAATTAAGACAAGAAAATATTAAAATCACCAATTATACAAAAGGCGGCATTAAATATAGATGCAATATCCAATTTACTCCAATTTACGACAATGCAAATAATCATATTGGATTCACTTCTATACAACAAGTGGAAATGGGTACCGAGTTATTAACTACTCGTTTAGCTGATGCGAATAAAGAACTCATTTACCAAAAGAAGCTATACGAAGAAATACTCGACAATATACCAGTTGAGATAGCACTCCTCGACATGGAGAAACGATATCGTTTTGTAAATAAAGCGGCTATAAAAAGCGATGATATTAGGAGTTGGATTATTGGCAAGAATGATTTGGAATATGTTAGTGAACGGAAACGACCAATAGATGTAGCTAAGCGACGAATGGAGTACATAGAAATTACTATGTCAGGTTTTCAGGCTCCTGATTGGACCGAAAAACAAATTCTCGCTGACGGGTCTTCTAAATTTGTCGAACGAAGATACTTTATGCAGCCTGGTTCGAAGTATGTAATAGGTTATGGGTTAGATGTGACAAATTTGGTGAATTACACTTCCGAACTTGAAATCAAAAATAAAGAACTATCAGAATCGACTGAGTTATTAGATAGGACTGAGAAAATTGCTAAAATTGGCAGATTCAAAAGGAATATTTTAACGGGTGAAATTATAGCCTCTGCCGGTTTACTTGAAATTCTAGGAATAACTGAAGATAAAAAAATATGGAATTTCAAGGATTATTTACGTCACGTTCATGAAGATGACTTAGCACATTTTAAATATTTGGATAGCCAATCAGAATTTGGACATGTAGATTTTTCAAAAGACTATCGTATGCGCAGAGTAGATGGTAGTGTTATTGATATACATTCCGAGTCTTTTTATGATTTAAACGATGATGGTATTCCAGTTTCACAATATGGTATAATGTATGACGTGACAGAAATGAAAATGCGAGAGGCTCAAATATTGCAATCAGAAAAGAACTTCCGCATGATGATGGATCAAATGCCTCAATATGTATTTCTTAAAGATGAGCATGGAAAAATTATTTATGCCAATGATAATTATTGTAAACTGTATAATATTAGTTTAGATAAAATTATAGGGATGGATTGGCAAAGTTATCAAATGGGTGCCGACGCTTTAGAGCAGGTACATGAGATGGATATGCAGGTAATAGAAACAAACAGCATATTTAAAACAAGTAATTTTAGATATGTTGACAATAACTCAATTGAGCACTATTTTGATATTGTGAAAATTCCTTTTTTAATAGATGCTATAAATGTAAAAGCTATACTCGTGATAATGACAGATAATGCTGATCGAGTTAGGGCAGATCACGAAAAATCGAAGTTATTGGAAGAAATTGTAGTAAGAAATAGAAATTTAGAAAATTTTTCTTATACTATATCTCATAATTTAAGGGGGCCAATAGCTACGCTTTTAGGTGTAGCGGAAATGATAGACAGTCCCCAAACAAGCTTTGATGAAAAGGTTTATTTATTAAATGAGATCAACACATTAGTAAAAAAAACTGATAAAACTATAACAGAGATTAATGACATACTTGCGCTGAAAAATAAGAATAAAGGTTATTCTGAAGTCAATTTAGAGGAAATTTTTAAAGATATAATATTGTCTAATAATTCAATCATTAGACATAGAAATATAAGTATAAAATATGAATTAGAGGCAAAGTGCCTAAATAGCGTAAAATCATATATTTCAAGTATATTTAATAATTTAGTTAGTAATGCAATTAAATATTGTAATAAAGATACTGAACCTAAAATCAACATTAAATCCTACTATTTAGATAATTTTATAGTAATCGAGGTGGAAGATAATGGCATTGGAATTGACTTAGTAAAATATGAAAATGATATTTTCAAGTTATATAAAAGATTTCATGTCAATGCAGCTGAAGGTACTGGTGTTGGATTGTATTTAGTTAAATTACAAGTTGATGAATTAATGGGATCAATAAAAATAGAAAGTGAACCCTTGAAAGGTACAAAATTTATACTGAAATTTAAAAAATAATAATAATTAAATAAATTTTCTATTTTGTTAATCAGCAATCGTTTGTAGTTGATAGAATGGTAGAATAGTTACCTGTAGCAGTTATTAGAGACTCAAACCAAATAAATAAATATGCAGAAACCAAGTATTCATATAAAAGAGTCAGAACGCATAAATAGCTTGAAATCATATTTACTATTAGATACTGAAGCAGAGGAAGAAATAGACAATCTAACTCAACTTGCCTCGGAAATTTGCGAAACTCCAATTACTCTTGTTAGCCTACTAATATACTATTCTGCCGCCCAAACCAAGATATCGATATAATAAACGAAATATATAAATATATATCAAACACATCAAAATTTGATGAGTGCGCCGTGATAGAAAAAGAATTTAGCGACATCTTTTGTGAAATGAAAAAGTTATATCCTGACGTAGACCAATTGGCACAAGCAGGTGATTGGGGTTTTTAACTAGCTAGTAAAACTATCAAACTATATGGTACTGTGGCTATCCCTCGAACTATAACGCCTCACCTTGCCGTCTGCCATACTGACATTCAAGAAGCTACCTGCCCATACCGCAGTGGTTACCGGCTTACCTACTGAGATGGTAGTATAATTATCTCGTGAAGAATAGAGGTGAACTTTATCTTTATCAATTTTTATTACCCCGAATGCCGGAAACTTTGGATCCCATGCCATATTTAAATTATTTAGTAGTTAATTAAGCTTCATTATATTCAACAACATCTAAACTATGCTTTTGAGCATAATTCTTTGCGTCTAATTCCGTAGTGAAAAACATATCAATCAGGCTGAAATCATCGGCATTTATAAGGTGGTAAGCTTTGAAATCACCCTTACCACTTGCTCTGATAAAATACTCCTTACGCTCCATTGCTTCTCTTCTCTTTTAAAAACAATAGCCAAACATAACCTCTGGCATTAGCTGATCCTTGAAACCAAGAATCAGGTCTAACTAGGTCATGTGGGTCTATCTCCCTCAATTTCTCTATTACTGGATGATACTCAGGTCTCACTACCTGTTCAATCTCAGCTAAGTAATTCTCATAGTTTGCTACAAACTCAATTGCTTCCATTATCTCAAATTTAATGTTTATTTACACTCGTAG
>CAIUKX010000105.1 GCA_903899795.1 uncultured Flavobacteriales bacterium | reverse complement strand
TTGGTCGCGTCAATGAGAATCGTTGCGTCAATCAGGATGTCAGCCATGGCGACCTCGGAAACCCATGCGTGCGCGAAGGACTTTCACTGCCTGCACCGGATCCTTGGGCAGGTCAGCACGATCCTTCCACATACCGGCGATACCGCGAACTGCGGCCTTGACCTCGGCCTTCCGATCCCTGGCGTTTCTGGCGGTTCCATGGTCGGCAGTTGACGATTTCAACGTGTGCAGGAACGCCAGCAGCGCCCGTTGCTGCATAGGGCTGAGCGTGGCAATCTCGGATTCGATTTCTTCCGCTATCGTCATGGTCCGCTCCTTTCGGACTCCATTGTAGCAGGTTTGGCAGGAATTGTTTTCTGGTTTACATCAACATCAACACAGGAAGTTCCTCTGAAAGATCAAATGATTTCTGTGAAAAAAACAGAAGTTGTTGTAGAAGATACCTTGATTTCATTAGTAGCTGTCGGTGATATGATGTTAGGAACTAATTTCCCTGATTCGACTATGTTGCCACCAAAAGATCTTATACTCTTACAACCCATGTGGGAATATTTGAAGAGAGCGGATATTACTTTTGGGAATTTGGAAGGAACCGTTTTGAACAGTGGAGGAGAACTGAAAAGTTGTTCGGATTGGACCAAATGTTATGCGTTTCGTCAACCAGAATATTTTGCGGATCAATTGAAGGAAGCTGGTTTTGATCTGTTGTCAGTAGCTAATAATCACATGGGTGATTTTGGGAATACAGGAAGGTCGAATACAGTCAAAGTTTTAAAGGAAAAAGGATTTCATTTTGCTGGTTTGGAAAGTTGTCCATGGGATACAATGACAGTTAAAGGAGTAAAAATAGGATTCACAGCTTTCGCCCCAAATACGGGATGTTTACAAATTACAGACTATGAAAATGCCCGAGCGGTCGTTTCTAAATTGAATCAAATATGTGATATTGTTATTGTTTCATTTCATGGTGGGGCAGAAGGAAGTGCCAAGACCCATATTACTCGTCAAGCTGAAATTTTTTATGAAGAAAACAGAGGAAATGTATACCAGTTTGCTCGCGTTGTGATTGATGCAGGTGCAGATGTAGTACTTGGACATGGTCCGCATGTTACACGGGCGATTGACTGCTATAAAGGTCGATTTATTACATATTCAATGGGCAACTTTTGTACCTATAGAAAATTTAACTTGAAGGGAGTTAATGGTGTGGCACCCCTTTTCGAGTTGAAGTTAACCCGAAAAGGAGTTTTTGTTGAAGGGAATGTAATATCAACCAAACAACTTGGTGAAGGAGGACCTTTGTTGGATGAAAGTTTTGGAGCTTTTGAGCAAATAAAGTTATTAACGACAGCGGATATTCCCGAATTAAAAGTCGAATTTGGGAGTAAAGGAACTTTTTATTTTAAATAAATTACCTAAAAAAATGTCGTTTTTTAAATCAATTACTGATGAAATGCTGTGAATAGGTAATTCTTCTTAATGTTTTTTCAAAACCTATAGACTGAATCAATTTACGTTCTTTAATTCATTTATTATTAATCTAATAAGTTTTAAGAATAATTGCTATTTGTTTATAATCGTATTTTATATACGTTATTAAATTCATGAAATATTGATCTAATATTCAAGGTCGTTTTAGTTTTTTTCGATGTAAAATGTTTTTCGCAATAAAAAATTGGAACAAAAAAATATTTTTCGCGTATCCAACCCAGAAGCTAATAAGTACGTCTTGGATAAAAACGAACATACTACTGCTTTTAGAAAGCGATGAAAATGACAAGTTAGTTAATCGATTTACTATACTTGTTATTGTTTTTTTGCTTTTC
>CAIUKX010000104.1 GCA_903899795.1 uncultured Flavobacteriales bacterium | reverse complement strand
ATTTGCTCCAAGACCAGATAATACTTATTCAGGAGTATTAAATTATTATAAAAAATTTGACGCTTTATCTTCATCAAATGCTAGTAATTATATTTTAGCAGATCACCCTGCAGTTTATTTATATGGAAGTTTATTTCATTTTGGAATTCTCCGGTTTTTCTCAACTGTTTAAAATACATTGAAGCGATTTCAATTCAGAAGCAACCCATTAATTATTTGGAAGTAATAATAAAGATTTCTATATAAAGTTGAAAGATTAATTTTTATAAATATTTAACAAAACAAGGTTTTGGGTTCAATATTTGGAGAATTTTTTGGAGCAGTTTTTAATGGCTTTTACTTTGTTTTTCACAAAAATTCAGGTTTTCTTGATTTGATGCCTCTATATTTTTCGTCTATTTTTCTTGTCTTAAGCTGTGGCTGCTTTATGTTGATATGGCTAAATAAGTTCAGTTTTAATTTTCTTTTTGGTTTCATGCAGTTTAGTTCGTCTCCATTGTCTCAACAGAGTATCGCTATGAATTTTACTTCAGGTCAATTAGATCCAATTATTGAAGAAAATGAACCTGAAGAAGAATACATTTTCATGGATTTAAATCGTAAACATTTCGAAAGATCAGCTTCAAGTCATTTAAAGCAATTTTTAGGATTTAATAAATTAAGGAACTTCTTTTACGATTATTTTTTTTTATTATCATGAAGATTTAAAAAACGTATTTTTACTAAAAATAAAAAAAGATCGTTTTTAAATTAAATAGTACATGCAAACATTTATTTATTTTCTGTGTGCGTTTTTGATTCCTCCAAGTCTAGAACCAGGGATGTATGGCGGTAAATGGTCAATAAGTCCATTATTTAATCCATCGACTAGAAATAAGTCGTTGTTAAAATCAAAAATTGCTGTAAAATGGAGATTTTCTAAGTTGTATAACGTTGCACACAGAAGTTTGTATCTTCGTTGGCTTGCATCTATTAATAACTCTTTTGGTAGTTCTGAAAAAATCAAATTATTGGTAAGCGCCTCTATAAATACAAAATTCGGTATATGAAAGGATAATCTTATCGAAGTTTGAATATTAGTTCTGCATCCAGGACAGGGTCCACCATACAATGAATCTATAAAAACTTGATTATTTTCTTTTTTAAGATAAATATAAAATTCCTCGCCTAGTACATATCCGTTAAAATTACAATTAGGCAAACATTGTTGTATGATTTGATGTTTTTGAAAGCCTTTAATGAACTCAAAAAAATTCTCTCTCTCGCTACCGAACAAGTTTATTTTTTTTACATTTTTATTAAAATGCATAAACTCTGTTACCCACAACTCTTTAGCCGAGTTCCAATTTATTGCATCTATTCGTCGAATTAATTCTAGAAGCAAATTAGTTTGATGTATTTGAGGTATTTTTTGCAGGAAATTGTTTTGAAGTTTTGAAAGAATATAAATAGCTAGTAATAAGTTATCGATTGTGCATGTATTAATAAGTTCAAAATTGTTGTTATTTCTTTATCTTATAAAACCGCCCCATTTTACTCTATGTTCAAAAAGTCTCGGAACATAATAGTTAACGTTTTGAACGTTGTTTATATTATCTCGATTTGGTGACTT
>CAIUKX010000103.1 GCA_903899795.1 uncultured Flavobacteriales bacterium | reverse complement strand
CCTTCATCCATGTTCACATCAATAATCTGTGCTCCACCTTCCACTTGATCTCTTGCTACTGCTATCGCCGATTCGAAATCTCCATCTTTGATCATTCGAAGAAAAGCTCTCGATCCTGTAACGTTTGTTCTTTCACCAACGTTGATGAAATTACTTTCAGAGGTAACAATCAATGGTTCTAAACCAGATAATTTCAACATTCCTTTGTATTCTGACATATTTCTTTTTCTCTCTAATTATTCAACAGCCAACTGATGTTGAGGCTTATACTCTGCGGCTAATTTAGCTATCGCAGCAATGTGATCAGGTGTAGTTCCACAACATCCTCCGATGATATTCACCAATCCCTGATCTAAAAATTCTTTGATCTGAACCGCCATCATCTCAGGAGTTTCATCGTATTTTCCAAATGCATTTGGTAGTCCGGCATTCGGATGCGCACTCACATAATAAGGACAAGTTTGATTTAAAATCTGCAAATAAGGTCGCATCATTGAAGCTCCTAAAGCACAATTCAAACCTACACTCAATAGGGGCATATGTGAAATGGAAATTAAAAAAGCCTCGGTGGTTTGTCCTGTTAATGTTCGACCACTTTGGTCAGTAATAGTTCCTGAAACCATAATAGGCAGTTCGATATTTCTTGTCTCAAAGACTTGATCAATTGCGAATAAAGCTGCTTTGGCATTTAAAGTATCAAAAACCGTTTCAACGAGAAGAATATCTACTCCTCCATCGATCAATGCATTGACTTGTTCCGTATAAGCATCCACCAACTGGTCAAAAGAAATGCCTCTGAATCCAGGATCATTTACATCTGGAGAAATAGATGCCGTACGATTTGTTGGACCGATAGATCCTGCCACAAAACGTGGTTTAGAAGGATTTTTAGCTGTAAACTCATCGGCTACTTTTTTTGCGATTTTTGCGCTATGGTAATTGATGTCGTACACATATTTTTCAAGTGCATAATCTGCTTGTGCGATCCACGTACCTGAAAAAGTATTTGTTTCAGCAATATCAGCTCCAGCTTCAAAATACTGGCGATGAATATCTTCAATGATTTCAGGCCGTGTCAGAGACAATAAATCATTATTCCCTTTCAAAGGATGGTCATGTTCTTCGAACCAACCCTTTCTAAAATCTTCTTCTTCCAATTTATGGCGTTGAATCATTGTCCCCATCGCACCATCCAAAATCAAAATTCTCTCTTTGAGTATTTCTTGTATTTTTTCCATTTATTACAACAATTGCACGTTCGCATACTACATTGCATGACGGAAATAAATAAAATTATGAAGGGGATGTGAATTCAACTTATCTTTTCCCGATTTTCACCTGGATTGGATTTGGCACCTATTCTTTTTACAGAGGTTGCCAAGGTTTCATAGGGCCTAATCCCTCCACCTTTCTTCATAAGTTTATTTAAATGAACGTGGAACAAAGGTAAGCCGAATAAAAGTATTTACAAAATAATCTGATTGAAATAATAAAAATGCTGTCATAAAATCTTAATAATTCGTCTTGATAAGTATATTTATCACATGAAAAAAATAATAATTCTGTTCTTGCTGGTTTCATTAACAGCATGCACCCATAAAGCTTCAGTTGCAGGCGTCTGGAAAATGACATCTATGGATTTTTCAGAGTTCTACAAAACGATTCCTAAAGAAATGAGAAAAAAAATGAAAGCTGAAATGGATCAACAGATCGGGATGTTGAAAAATCATGCTTTTTTCGATATTAAGGAGAAAGGAACCTATCGTTTTATTATCGATATTAAAATCAAGGGAAAATCCATTCCTCCAGAAACAGGAAATTGGAAATTATCCAAAAATCAAGATTCAATTTTCTTTGAAAAAAGAGATGCTGAACGATTTAAAATTGTGAAACTGACATCTGAAGAGATGATTCTCGAAACGGATGAAGCACCGAAAAGAAAGCTATTTCTTACTTTAAAAAAGTAACTTCTGCCATCTTGTCAGCAAAAAACTCGAGGCATACCTTTTGAGAATGCTTGGATATGCAAGCAAAAAAAACACATCCATTCGGTTCAACTATAGAGACACTGGTATACCCAGCTTTGTTGTTGATAATCATGTGGCTTGTGTTTTGGGCGGATCATCTTTTTGACGGAAATTTTTATAAATGGGGAGTGCTTCCCAGAACATTTGAAGGATTAAAAGGAATACTTTTCATGCCTTTACTGCATTCCAAAAGTGATATGGCTCATATCATTAACAATTCAGCACCAACTGTATTTCTTCTGGGAGCATTGATTTATTTCTACCGAGAAGTCGCTCTGAAAGTTTTTGCTATCAGTTGGATCGCTATCGGCATTTTGGTTTGGATTTACGCTGAAAACAAAGGAGCTTATCACATTGGAATGAGTGGAATCATATATGCTCTGGCTGGATTTCTTTTTACGAGTGGTGTTATTCGGAAATTTCTTCCACTCCAAGCAATTTCGATGTTCGTGATCTTCATGTATGGTGGTATGATTTGGGGCATTTTACCGTTGCAACAACGTATTTCATGGGAAGGGCATTTAATGGGCTTGCTCATTGGTGTGTTTTTAGCATTTTATTACAAAGAACTTGGTCCAACCAGACCGAAATACCAATACGAAATCGAAAAAGAAATGGGAATTGAACCACCGGATCTGGAAGCCATCTGGATGGAAAATATTCGACTAGCCCAAATGCAGGAAGAAGAAATGGAACGCCAACGTCAGGCTATGACAGTTGTATATTATTATATTCCGGAAAATAAGATAACAACTTCAATCAACGATAACCGGCCTGAAACGCCGAACAATAGTTCCGGTTCCTTGTGAAGTTTCATTCCACAGTTCGGCATCAAATTCGATCACAATCAATTCACCTGTTTTTAATTCTACAAAATCATCTATTAGGTATTCGGCAAAATCAGATATTCCATTGTTATGTCCGATAATCAAAACATCCTCACCATGATGCTCACTCCACAAGAAATTCAACAAGACATCTTTTCCACAGAGGTATAATTCATCCTTGAAAATTACTTTTTGATCGAACGAATGATTTTTCTGAATTCCAGAAATCGTTTGACGTGTTCTAGCTGCAGTAGAACAATATATATGGGCTGGATTTATCTGGTGCTCTTCAAAATACTTCCCCAAGACTGCAGCTTGATTCACTCCTTTCTTGAGAAGTTTTCGATCAAAATCCTTTCCTGTTATTGAAAGTTGATCTGTTTTCGCATGTCGTAATAAATAGAGTAACATCTTTTTTATTTGAAATTACAAAAAAAACAATAATCTCCAACCCTTTGCTATTCACATTCGTTATAGAATCCAGAGTACAAATTTGAGAGCCAAATTTATCTTTATTAAAAAAGATTGTTTAACTTGCATAAAATCGCTAAAATAAGGAATTTAGACAGCTTCATGCAGATCACGCCCGAAATACTCAAGGCCTGTTTACGGGATGATCGTAAAGCTATCAAGCAATTGTATGAATATTGCTTCAAACTCCTGATGCCTATATGCTTTCGTTACCACTCTCATGAAGAGGATGCACGTGCTTCCTTAAATATTGGATTCATTAAAATATTAGGTGGACTGGAATCCTTGGTAAAAGAAGAAATGAATTTTTCGGCGTGGTCTAAACGAGTCATGACCAATACACTGATTGATGAGTACCGAAAAAATAAAAAACACCTTTCTCATATTTCGACAAAGGAAACTGAAAGAGAACTTGATTTTTTCTCCGAATGCACCAGTAACGAAGCTGAAAGTGCAATGGGCTATGAAAATATAATGAAATTAGTGAGTGAATTACCTGATACTACTGGGAAGGTTTTTAACCTATATGTTGTTGACGGATATTCTCACAAAGAGATTGGAGATTTATTGCACATGTCTGAAGGAACTTCCAAATGGCATTTATCGACAGCTCGAAAAATATTACGTGAAAAATTAGAATTAATAGAACAGAGTACCAAAAAAATGGTAGTATGACGTGGGAAGATAAAGATATCGATAAATTATTCCAAGATGCTTCAAAGGAGAAATCTTTTGAGTTCAAAGAAGAATTTTGGACAGAAATGGAAGCAATGCTGCCTCAGAAAAAGAAACGTAGATTTCCTTTTTTCTGGGTTACAAGTAGCGTTCTGGTTTGTGGTTTTGTTACAGGCCTTATTGTATTAAATAACAATGCTCCTATTAGCACAACAAATAAAACTGCCTCCGGTAAATTGCCACAAACAAACAGACATAAATCAATTTCAACTCCTGCTAGAGCAAAGGAGACGCTAATCGCTGCCAATAATACTGGAAATGAAATAACATCTAAAACAAATTCAGCAGAGATTTCTTTACCATCAAAAAACAATCGGATAAAAAAACAAAATACAATTTCGTCAATTGATTCGGATAAATCGCTTCATGCATTCGCCAATCAAGAAAACCAAAAACACAATTTACCAATTGACAAAGAGTCGATTGCAAATCTTGGTGATGAAAATCATATAATTCCTCCTTCAGATCTCGCAGTAGAAAATAATGTCGTCGACAATTTGAATTTCTTACCTGTTTTGTCATTCGAAAAAGACAATTCACTGCTTGATGGGATGCTATTTAAAAAACCACTTCAAAAGTGGTCTTTGTATTTTGATGTCAATACTTCAATGGGGCAATCAGCCCTATCAGCAAATACTTTAGGTTCTAATTTTACTTATGGAATGGGAAT
>CAIUKX010000102.1 GCA_903899795.1 uncultured Flavobacteriales bacterium | reverse complement strand
GCGATCTTTAATAGTATTCCAAACTAAGAGAATTAGAAAAAAGAAGAAAAAAATTCTTTCATCGTTTAACATTTTATTATAAAAAATAGCAATTACAAAAAAAATTATGCTGTAGATTTTAATGTCCCAGTATAAAAATTGTTTTACAAATAAAGAAATATAAGTTAATAGCGAAAGTAAAAGTCCAATAATACCGGTTTCAGCAATAAGATGCGTTGCTTCACTTATACAAAGCTGTTTTAAAATTAATTTTTTAATTAACCAACCGTTAACGCCATAAATTTCAGAGTAAGCTCCAAATCCTCTACCATATAAGTTCCCCAAATGAATGGCGTAACCCATTAAAATCCCTCTTGAGGCTGTTGCATATTTATTACCATTATATTTTTGAGCAGAACCTGATTCCACTATTCTACCGATAATGTTTTCAAGATAATTAGAATTTCCAAAAATGATTATAGTAATAATTAAACCGAGTGAAATGTACACTAATGACTTTGAAAAACCAATTTGTTTTTTTAGTATAAAAAACAATGTAATAATTAATAATACATAAAACCCCATATTTTCAGCGTAATAATTTAGAAGTAAACTTAAAATTATAAGTATTGCGATGTGTGCAAAGGATTTTTTTTGAAGGATACTGAAAGTGACTATAAATATTGAAAAATAACCAATGGAATGTGATGAGCCATCTCCAAATGTACCAGCTGTATCATCTATGTCATAATCTTTCAAATGTTGAATGATAACAAAGAATGCTTGTATGAAAAATGAGATGAAGGATAGGGTATATAATTGGTTAAGAAATTTTGTTTGTCGTTCAACACTTATATTCTTTATCAAATTGAATCCAAAAATGAATAATAATAGATGTTTATACGTGTCCCAAAAACTTAATAAACTGACTAAATAAATTCCATGTTGATACATCGAAATAATAAGATAAAGTATCATTATCAATAAGAAAAGAAGTAATAATAAATAGTTATTTAACACCCTTCTTTTAACCAAATAAGTAAAATAAAATAAAGTGATCAAATCATTTATTATCCACAAAGAATGAAAATTATAAGAATACATATAAATCACCATTTGTACCATTATTAATGATTCAAAAGGTATTACTTTGTCTTCCTTTATCATTTGAGAATTTCGTATAATTGATTATTCTATTTATAGGTAATCTTTTTGAAGACTAATGTATTTATTTTCTGAATAGCCCAATTCAACCGATTCAATAGTTTCAACTTCTGTAGGGTTTAAAAAATGAGTTGGAATCTTGAACATATTTGAACTTTTGGGTTTATGGATCAGGGTTGTAGTGTATAATGCAGTGGAAAAGAATGAACCAATATGTTCAATAGAAATATTTTTGATAATAAATTCAATTTCAAGAGGATATTCAGGGGTGTATAATTTTATGTTTTTGAATTTAGATTTTATTTTCTCTAATTTTGATTCGGATTCTCTTCTATGACAGCAATAAATAATATTTAAATTTAGTAAAGTGTAATATTCGCTTATTTTTGATAATAAAAGTAATTCATGTTCCTCACTCAATATATTTACTTCAGATAAGTTTCCTCCAATGAAATAAACATTCTTTTGTAGTGAATTATTTTGTCTTTCTCCTTTGCTTTTAGTTAAAAAATTAAACGTATGTAGCTGTATATCTTGTTTTTCAACAGCATTTAGTTTAAAGCAAGTAAACATATTAATAAATGTGTTTTCAGGGTATTTTAATTGAAATAATTTATAAAGTAATCGTCTTAGTTTAGTTCTAAGTAGAGTTGGTGGGTCAACGAAAAGTGGTCTTTTTTGTTTTATTATTTTTTCCTGAATATATACTGTTTGTGATCCATCATCTAAAAAATATTTTTTGGAACTGTTTAGATTTGAAATAAAAACCCTCATTATAGAGTTTTCAGCATCACCAGCAAATAAAAAGTCAAATTTTATATTCCTAATTTTCCAAAAAAAGATTAGAGAAAGCAACATGAAATCACTAACTATTCCTTTTTTAAATTTTGTTAGTTTTTTTGCATTTTTTATTTGGTATTTTTTTAGTAACCAATCAATCTGAGTGTTATTTTTAATGTTATCCGTGTATTTTACAATAACAACAATTGTATCAATTTTAAAATAACTTATTGCCTCAATTAAACCTAATAATTGAAAAGGCGATTCTATAATAGCAGCATTTTTTATTTTCATTTATTTTTAACAAGATTTGATATTCCTTTTTTCCATGGTAATGGATAAAAGGAATTACTAATATACCATGTTAGTGTAAATAGTAAAAAGTAAGAGATTAAATTTGCAATTGAAGTGCCGTATAGATCAAATTTCTTAGTGAGAATATAGCATAATGGAATATGAATTGCTCCAATTATTCCAGTTGAATATGCTAAATATTTAGTCTTTTCCATGTAGAAGATGTAATTCGTGACAAGATAATACAATCCGCTGAACATAAAAGATAGGCAAAGAATTAACAAATATCTTTGAGCTTCTTCAAACTTAATATTTACAATATATGGAAACGCGAGATAGATTGTGACATATGTTATAGTTGTTATCCCGATCATTACTCCCATTAATTTATAGCTTGTATCAACTAGATAATTTTTATCCACATCTTCTTTTTTCAATTTTTCAAAAAGCCATGGTACAAAAGCAGTATTAAAAGCTGTAAAGACAACACTTAGT
>CAIUKX010000101.1 GCA_903899795.1 uncultured Flavobacteriales bacterium | reverse complement strand
CAGGATTATGGGCGTAACTAAGTTTGGACTGGTCTTTTTTTGGCTCAGGATTATGGGCATAACTTAATTTAGACTGAGCTTTTGACTGGTTTTTTTTTGGCTCAGGATTGTTTTTGTAAGCTTGTTTATGGTGTGAGGTGTTTTTTATTTTACTGACTAACTGCTTTTCAATTGTTTGGGCTTTTCGGGTATCATGTAATTGCTGGTTTTTATCAATTGCCTTCTTACTCTTTTTTCCAGAACTATATTGAGTTTTACGCTTACTCCTTTTAACAGACGTAGATGGTATGTTAAAACTTTCATTACTGTAGAGGGAGCTTGATTCACTTTGTTCGGCTTCAAATGCTTCGGGATCTTTTTTAATGAAAGCTGTATCAAGCACGTCTGCTAAACTTTCTGAGTCTATCCTATTAATATATTTTTGGAAGTTGGTAAGAGGTTTTCTAAACGATGATGGTAAAAGCAATTGATAGTGACTATGATCGGCGGATGTTTTATATAAAAGCATAAAAGTTGACTTATTATATTGCCGATCCATAGGTTCGTGTATAATCAATGACTTAACGTGCGGATCGGTCTCATTAGGTTGGAGTATTAATAAGTCAATATTGAGAATATTTGGTGTAAGACCTATAAAATAGTCCAAAAAAGTATTATCCTGCCATTGTTTGTTCTCAAAATATTGGGTCATTTCGCTGAGAAGGATACTCTCTGTCGATTCTTTTTGGTATTCAATAGGGATTTGGGCATCATTAAAATAACTTTCTCTGTAACGGCCAAGTAAATCTGTATCTGAACTAAAAATATTCAATGCATTTTCAAATAGATGGTCGATTGTTATGTCAGTTCCGAATACATCGTTGAAGAATTTTTGTACACAATGTAAGAAACAATGACCATCATTTGGAACATCAAATAACCTCAAGTTCAAATTATTACAGATCTCTTGCTTTGATCCATAGATGTATCGAACGTTATTGTGCACATGAGAAAGCAAGTCATGATGATAGCCCATTGGGTTCAATTGTAAGGATACGTCGGTTGTGGATGGGGGAATTCGGTTATTGTTTGGCTGAGTTGACTCAAAAACTTCTA
Organism: uncultured Flavobacteriales bacterium; assembly: GCA_903899795.1. Taxonomy (GTDB): domain Bacteria; phylum Bacteroidota; class Bacteroidia; order Flavobacteriales_D; family Crocinitomicaceae; genus CAIUKX01. Next base: position 933 of record CAIUKX010000101.1, on the reverse strand, counting down.
AAAATTCGGAATTCTGAGAAGATTGGGCGATTTGGTTTTGTTGCTGTCGAATTGGTTCGGGGAAAGGGTCTGTTTGTAGGTTTTGTGGTTTGAGAACGTGGCGAAACTTCAAGTTATTATGGTTTGCCAAAAAGTGGTCTTTAGGAATGACAATAAGTGAAATATCTGCGCCGTTATGTGTTAATGCGTCTAAAAACTCTAAATCATCATCTACTGTCTCGGGGTACACGTTGAATGAATTGAGGTTCCATAAGTTGCCTCCATCAAAAAAACGTCGGCACACAAAGTAGTGATTTTGATTGCTATTATTTGAATTTGATGGCTTCACTGTGATGAAAAATAGTGCTGCCTTCTTTGTTCTTCTAATAGCATGGTCAAATGGAACTTGATTGAAATGTTTCCAAGTAATTCCTCGAAATAAATAATCTATGAATAAAACGTTTTAAGATTAATTTAATATTATAATTTGACCTACCTAATTGAAGAAGCACTTCAAAAATAAGGAATGATGAATACCAACCGACGTCTTTCACAAAGAATCGGCCTACAGAAGAAGTCTCAGTTTTCTCCATTTCTTCGCCAACTCTATACATATAAGCTTCATCTAAGCCATAATCAATTTGAAATCCATTTCGCAAGGCAATTAGACCGCATTGAGCTCCACGTTGTTGTTCATGATATATGAATAACGGTTCCGCGTTGTCAAAGTCGAAATTCATGTTGACGTCTAATTGCCTGATTGCTTTTCTAAGATGTTCTCTTGCTGACAAATTTTGTTGCTGATTATTTTGGCTGGACGTTGCAGGTTGAGATAGAGTTGGCTGCGTGAAAAACAATGATTGAGATAAAACGTCAATGTCATCGTCTAAAATGAGTTTCTTCTTGATAGGCGATCTATCCGTGTCGGTTGCAATAGCTTTTTCATTAGCTGAT
>CAIUKX010000100.1 GCA_903899795.1 uncultured Flavobacteriales bacterium | reverse complement strand
TTTCGAAGAAAACATATCATCGGTAAGGACTTTGGTATACAACATTTTGATATTGGAATCTGTAAGTGAATTCAAATGATCAATGTGTTTCGTGATAGCCGGAGCATCGGCAGTTTTCAGGATATTTCCGAAGTTGATTTTGTAAGAATCTTTTTCTTTAGAAATAAAGACGAAACCAAGTTGATTACCAAGTTCATCTTTTTCACCGTGAGCGCGGATATTTTGTAATCCTTCGATCAAAATTGAGAAAACTCTTTTGACAAGAATTTTTTTATCCCCAACCGAATTCATTAATTCTTCGTTACCTTGTACAAGACTATTAATTAAATCTTGGGAAAAAGTACCGCAGTGTGATATAAGGATCACTCTCTTTTCAATGGAAGTATACATATCCTGACAATCGGTGAAGTATTGTCGAATTTGTTGAGCTATTAAGCTTTCTTGAATTTCCATTGTTTTATGTCTAGCACATTTTTGTAGGTTAAAATTATTTCAAAAAAATTAATAATCCTAATCTTTTAAAAATTCAACACATTTTTACTGGTCAGTGAATGAGTAATTTAGAATGAATCTACTTTATTACTGTGTGTTTTTGAGAAATTAAATGAACAATTCTGGAAACAGCAGGACATATTTCTGTGTTTTTAGTGGTAAGATCCATGATCTGGTACATGTTTTTTCGATCTGTGTGCGGATATTCACGACAAGCAAGCGGACGATCTTCATAAATGCTACATTTGTTATCATCACCTAAAAACAAGCAGGGAGAGCTTTTCAAGACATAATCATTGTCTTCATCGATTCTTAAATTGTCTGAAATAAATTGCTGTTCACTTATGCGCAATTTTTTGGAAATCCGTTTGATGTCAACCGGTCGAAAAATGGGACTTGTCGTTTTACAGCAGTTGGCACATTGCAGGCAATCGATCTCCCTAAATACTTTCGCGTGTGCAGTTGAAAACTCGGTATCCAGGTTTTTTGGTTTTTTCTTATTGAAATTGGCTAATAATTTCGCGTTTGTTTTCTTGTTTTCAAGAGCCAATTGCAGATCTACTATATATTTCATTCGTAAAGTATAATGAATGTTATTATTTTGCTAAAAACTTTAGAAAGGAGAAAAGCTGTTTATATTTGTTACAAAATTAATAAAACATGGACAAGTTCGATTTAATTGTTTTAGGAGGTGGTCCTGCAGGATATGCAGCTGCGATGCGAGGTATTGATTTCGGTAAAAAAGTTTGCCTGATTGAGCGAAGTAGAGTAGGAGGTTCCGGTGTCTACAACGGAGCATTATCATCCAAAACAATTTGGGAACTGTCTTCCAGAACAGCAACTGTCAATGATGCCCTTAAGGCGAATGGTCGAGATCCGCTTGAAATTCCTTGGGTCGATGTCCAAAAAACAATTGATGAAGCCGTATTTGAGCGTAAGTTTCAATATTCGTGTCACATAAAGCTGCTTCAGACCGAGTCCATGAATAACTTGCTCCATTACGAAAGAGGAGATGGAAAATTTGTTTCAGCTCACGAGATCGAAATCAATCACGAAGGATTAACAAAAGTGATTTGGGGCGATAAAATTGTAATTGCTACCGGAAGCCGGCCTCGAACTGTCCCTAATATTATTGCCGATAAAAAGACCATTTTAACAAGTGATGACATTGAACACATCAATGATTATCCAAAAAGTTTAGTGATTGTTGGTGCCGGTGTGATTGGTTGTGAATATGCTACCATGTTTGCCAATTTTGGTAAAACCAAAGTGTACCTCATCGATCGTCAGGATCGTATATTACCATTTGAGGACGAAGATGTGTCAACCTTAGTAGCTACGAACTTAGAAAATAAAGGAGTGACGATTCACCACAATGCACAGCTTGAACGAATGACAACTATTGGTGATGAAGTAGAATATGAACTTTCATATCCCGATGGAGTAAGAGAAGTCATTCGTGTTGAAAAAGCGTTGCTATCGGTGGGACGTGTTCCAAATGTAGAAAACATTGCTTTGGATAAAGCAGGTGTGAGTATGTCCAAAAGAGGAGTTCACATCGGTGATGAAGATACCCAGACAAATGTTCCTAATATATATGCAGTTGGAGATGTTTCGGGAAGAATTGCCTTGGTCAATGTAGGTGAAATTGAAGGACGTCATGCAGTGGAAAAAGCATTTGGATCGAAACAAACACCGTTGAGTTACGATAATATTTGTACCATTATGTTTCTCCAGCCGGAAGTAGCGTCAGTAGGTATAAACGAGCAGTATTGCATTGAAAACAACATCCCTGTCAAAATTGTGAAAGTGGATTACTCTGTCATTGCCCGTGCGATCGCCATGCGTAAAACACAAGGATTCTTCAAAATCATTGTGACCAACGATTCCGAAATGAAAATTTTGGGAATGAGAGTTGTCGGTGAACATGCATCAACCGCCATCCAAGGAGTTGCATTATTGATCAAAATGAATGCTTCGATCGAAAACCTGGCCGAATTGATTCATCCACATCCGTCCATTGTTGAGGGAATTCAGGAATGTGCCCGAATGCTGTTGAACAAAGCGATTTTCAAATCTTCAGTTTTCAAAGATAAATTGTCGTGTTATTCATTGGTAGATGGTGTTAAAACACCGCTGGAGAGGTTGTAGACTTCATAACTCTAAAAATCCTCCCTTATTCCCCTTCCGAAAGGAGTGATTTCCTATTAAAGCTTACAATCCTTTATTTCCCATTACAGATCGACTCAACTTCCAAGGTGATTTTGCATCAAAAGGATCGAACGGTTCTTAAGTAAACTTCACAGTGGTAGGTGAATATTCTACGAATAGGATCAGATGTTTGCTCATAAATTCGATAGAATAATTATTGCTGTTTGGAAAGCAGCATATCCCAATATTCCTAATGTCCATTTTGCTGCAGTAGACATCCTACTACTATTAGTAGTGGGTGAAAT
>CAIUKX010000099.1 GCA_903899795.1 uncultured Flavobacteriales bacterium | reverse complement strand
TACAAAGAAGCATTTGATTCGAAGCAACCCGAACCGAATGCATTTACACTTTCAACAGTTGATGCCAAGAACCGTCCGAGTTCCAGAGTTTTGTATTTGAAAGAATTATCCGATAATACATTCGTTTTTTTTACGAATTACAACAGTCATAAAGGTCAGGACCTGGAGGTGAATAACAACGCCTCTATGTTGTTTTTCTGGCCTGGAAAACAGCGCCAGATCCGAATTGAAGGTACGGTTGAAAAAGTAAGCCCTGAAGTGAGCGATGCTTATTTTGCTACTCGTCCACGCGGAAGTCAGGTGGGAGCTTGGGCTTCTCAGCAAAGTGAAGTTTTGGATGATCGAGACATTCTGGAAAATAACGTAAGTAAATTTGCTGCTCAATTTCCTTCAGAAGTTCCTCGTCCTCCGCATTGGGGAGGATATCGTTTAAAACCAAGATTGATCGAATTTTGGCAGGGAAGACCATCGCGTCTCCACGATCGGATTATCTTCGAATGGGAAAATGGTACATGGAAAGTTTTCCGAAAAAATCCTTAAGCTAGCCCTGTAAACAATTACATGTACGAAATACAACCCGACGTTTTTCAATTATCCAATGGTATTCGTGTCGTATACCTGCATGCACATGCCCAAGTAGCACACATGGGTGTGACCATTCTTGCCGGTTCCCGTTTTGAGGAAGAACGTGAAGAAGGTTTAGCGCACTTTTTGGAGCATTGCATTTTCAAAGGAACGAACAAACGAAAAGCTTTTCACGTCCTGTCCCGACTGGATTCAGTAGGAGGGGAGATCAATGCCTATACCGGTAAAGAAGAAATTTGCATCTATGCATCTTTCACTAAAAATCACATTCGCAGAGCTTCCGAATTATTGGCGGATATTACCTTAAACTCATCTTTTCCCGAAAAAGAAATTCAAAAAGAAAAGGAAATCATATTGGATGAAATCAATTCCTATTTGGATAGTCCGAGTGAAAAGATTTTTGATGATTTTGAAGCCTATTTATTTCAGGGACATGCCTTGGGGAATAATATTTTGGGAACAAAAGAAAGTGTAACATCGTTCGGAAAAGATCATTTGCTGAATTATGTTAAACGATTTTTCACAGCGGATAACATGGTTATTTCCTTTGTGGGTGATATTTCTCGGAAACAATTGGAGAAAATTCTCGAAGCAGATTTTATCGGATGTAAGCAACGAACAGTTGAGGCGATAAAAAATGAATTTTATGGAACACCTCAGTTTAAAATAAAAACACAGGAATCTAATTTCCAGGTTCATTCATTGATCGGAGGAATTGCTCCGAGTTATGTGGATGACAGAAGGCGAAGCATGACTTTACTTACCAATATTTTGGGAGGTCCGGCTTTGAATTCTCGTTTGAATTTATCCATTCGTGAAAAATATGGTTTTTCCTACAACATTGAAGCAACGTATTCTCCTTTCATGGAGACAGGTTATTGGGCTGTTTACTTTGGAACTGATCCTAAATATTTGAAAAAATCATTGGATTTAGTTTACAAAGAATTGAAATTATTGTGCGATAAAAAATTGGGAACTTCTCAATTGAATGCATCGAAAGAACAGTTGAAAGGTCACTTAGCCTTAGGTTTGGACAGCAATTCAGGTTTAATGCTTGGATTGGGAAAAAGTTTATTATTGTTCAATCAAATCGATACGATCCAGGAGATTTATGAATCCATCGATAAGTTGACAGCTTCCGAGTTATTGGAAACGGCAAATCATTATTTTGCCAAAGAGAATGTTTCCGAATTGATTTTTGATATTGAAAAATAGTTGATTATGGATTTTCTTCATGGTTTTTTTCTTCTTTGGTTTAATCCTACTTCATCATATACCTCTAAGCGTGATCATGTTACGTATCCCGGATGGGTTTTGGACTTAGCTTTTTACCTTCCGATTGCTTTAATTATTTTTCTGGTTTATTACCAATGGCGTAAATACACTTTTAAAACTTTTGAAAAAGGAGTTTTTAAACAAGATCTTCCGCCCAATCGTGATAATTTGTTTGAAGCGTATTTAGCTTTAGCGATTGTGATGATTAAGCTGGATAAAATAGATGTCGGGATCAAATTTCATCACATCAGGAAGTATTTTTCAAACTATTTTCCTCAGAATTATTACTTCTTCGATGATAAGTTGAAAGAATATTACAACGGTGCTCCGATCAAAGCAAGTTCAGTTGCTACTTGGTTGAATAAAACCATCACGGATTACGAAAAGAAATCTCAAATTCTTTACTTCCTGGCTGGAATTTCAGTCATCGACGGTGAGATTACCGATGCTGAATATGCTTTATTGAAGGATATTTCCATGCTTCTGAAATTAAAGGATAGTGATTTGGAATCGGTTTTGCATACGCACAAATATTACGAACAGAAAAAACGACATGAGTACCACCAACAGCAACAAACTCAATCACGAACGTATACCTCAGACAGTATTTTATCAAGTGCATTCAAAGTACTTGGTTTGGAAAAAGGAGCTACTATCGATGCTGTAAAATCAGCCTATCGAAAAATGGCAATGACTCATCACCCTGATAAATTTTCCAATGAAAGTGAAGCACAAC
>CAIUKX010000098.1 GCA_903899795.1 uncultured Flavobacteriales bacterium | reverse complement strand
GTAAATCTAATGCCTAATGCCTAATGCCTAATGCCTAATGCCTAATGCCAAAAACTAATTCCCATTTCTCTCTTTGATAATATCAAAATAGGTTTTGGTTTCGAGTACTACCACTCCTCCCATTGTATCACCATATTTTGCTGGTAAACCGCCAGTGTATACCATTAAATTATTGATTGCACAACTTGGCAAAGAACCAATAGATCTGGTTTTGATTCCATCAACCAAATACAGCATATCTCCCGATCTAGATCCTTTGAACATTAAGTCCCCATTTTCAGATTGTTTTACCTCGGAGGTCATCCCTGCAACCAAACGCTGAATCGAAAATTTATTCGGACTTTTACGAATATCTTTCGCTGTTAAAGTCCAAACAGGTGTAGAGTTGATTGCCAGCTTTAGTTGAGAATACACTCCACTAACGATTACTTCCGTAATTTCTGTCATTTTACCCAATTTGATTACTCCTGTATTACCAAAACCATCAGCAGCAACATCAACCGGAATCCCCCTTAACGTGTCTGTTACTGTTGCAACAGTAACCTTGTAATTTCCTGAAGGCACTCCACTGATTCTGAATCTACCATCAAGGTCTGTGTACCCCATGTAATTTTTACCATTGTCCAGTACTGAAATCCGAGCCGAATAAATTGGCTCATTACTTACTGAATCGACAACTGTCCCGATGATTTCACCCAAAGATGCTTGTCCGAATGTCCATCCCCCTAACAAGAGAAATAAACCCACTAATCCTTTTTTCATAATTTAAATGTTAAATGTTAAACCTTTTCAGTGAGATGCAGCGTTCAACACTATTCCATAAAATAATTTTAATTCCACAAAAAAACCGTGAAGAAAATCTCCACGGTTCATTAAACTAATATTTATCAGAAGTCTCTTATTCTATTCCGCATTCGTTTCAATTCCTGCACTTGAACAAGGAAATGCTCTGTCTACCTTTTTAAACAATCCCTGAAGTACTTTTCCCGGTCCGACTTCGATTACCTCTGAAGCACCATCAGCAATCATCTGATTCATGGTTTGTGTCCATCTTACAGGTGCTGTCAATTGTGATATCAAATTCTTTTTGATCTCTTCTGGATTTGTCACCGCTGAAGCAGTTACATTTTGGTATACCGGACAAGAAGGAGTACTGAATATCGTTTGATCAATAGCTGCTGCCAATTCTTCTCTGGCAGGTTCCATCAAAGGTGAGTGAAATGCTCCTCCCACTTGTAATATCATCGCTCTTTTAGCACCTGCTTCTGTAAGTTTCTCACAAGCCGTTTCAACAGCATTTACAGCCCCGGAGATAACCAATTGTCCAGGACAGTTATAATTTGCGGCAACAACAACACCATCTATTTCAGAACAAATTTTCTCAACAATTTCATCTTCCAATCCCAAAATAGCAGCCATTGTAGATGGCTCTTTTTCACAAGCCTTTTGCATAGCTAGCGCTCGCTGATATACCAAACGAAGACCATCTTCAAAACTTAAAGTTCCATTAGCTACTAATGCTGAGAATTCACCCAATGAATGACCTGCAACCATATCCGGTTGAAATGCATCTCCCAAACATGCCGCGAGAATTGTGGAATGTAAAAATATGGCAGGCTGAGTCACTTTTGTTTGTTTCAATTCCTCATCAGTACCTTCAAACATTATTTTGACGATATCAAAACCTAGAACTTCATTTGCTTTTGCAAACATTTCTTTTGCCAATGAGGAGTTTTCATAGAGATCTTTCCCCATTCCTGTAAATTGAGCCCCTTGACCGGGGAATACATATGCTTTCATAGTTTCTTATTCTTTGTTCAAGTTACAAAAATACAGTTTTTAGACATTCTGCCAATGAAAAGAAACAAAAAAGGCCTTGGAAATCCAAGACCTTTCAGTATAATTATGTGTTCAAATTATTTTCTGATCACCAATTTTTGAGTAGAAACAACTCCGTTTGACTCAAGGTTAACCATGTAAATACCATTTGACAAAGCATCAGTATTAACTGTAGTTGCATGAGCACCTGAAGCTAATTTCCCTAAATTGTTTGTATAAACAGATTTTCCTGTCAAGTCAGTAACAGTAACACTCACTATACTTTCATTGTTCAATTTGAAAGAAACGTTTGCTACATTGTTTGCAGGGTTAGGATATATATTTACACCGAATGTATTTGTCAATTCTTTCACTCCAGAAGTATTATTGAAATTCATTCTAACCATTGGAGTACCTGTAACATAGTACCAAGTTGGAGTTCCGCTCAAATCATAAAAGAATGAAGTTTGAGGTTCAGAAGTACCAGCAGTTGCAACAACAACATCAGGAGTTGTACCACCATCCGTACCAGCAACAACTAAGTAAGAAGAACCAGCAGTCAAAGCTGCAGGAGATTGAAGTTCCAAAGAAATTTGAGCACCTTGATCACCAGCAACGATTACATGGTCATCTGTCAATTCCATTTGTGTAAATGCACCAGTTCCTGGATCAATACTGTATAATTTTCCACGAACAATTGAACCTACAACTGCTGTGTTATCCAATGTTATGTCAATGTTATAAAGCATTTCGTCAACGAAAATATCGAAAACATTACCTACTTCATACCCTGAACCACTGTTGTAAAAAGTACTAGTTTGAGTTCCAGCATCTCTAGCATAAATTCCGTTTGTAACAGCAATATCAACAGATGGTTGCGTATTGTTAAACATTACAGCATCAGTAGATCCTGAACCTACACTAAAAGCAACAGTTGTAGTTGCAAGAGAAGTACCAGGAGTCAATGGGTTAGCAACACAAATTGTATCAATTGCAGTTGTCAACACTGTACTTGCAGCAGTTGCTCCAGCATAAGCAGGTGTAGTTACATCAGCATGGAAAACAACATCTGTTTGAGACAATAATCCTAAATTTTCAACTACACCACAAAAAACGATAGGTTGAATTTCTGTTACAGGGACTTGGTAGTAATTCAAAGTACCAAATGCACCATTAGAACCCCAAATTACTTTATCCAATGACAAATCATAATTATCAGCTTCAGCTAAAGCAACATCATCAACCATCCAGTTGTAATCACAACCATGTGATGGAAGACCACCTTGACTCAAGTACAAGAAACGAATGTAAACAGTAGCATGTCCAGCTGCTTGTGCCGTAATGTTTACAGATGAATGTAAATCATTTGGAGTAGCAATATTTCCAGCCAAAGTTCCGTTCACTTGAATATCTGTCCAGTTAGTTCCATCTGTACTAACCCCTACGAAACAAGCATTATCATTGAATTTTCTGAAATATTGCTCAAAAGTTACAACAACACTTGGGTGTGTTGAACAGTCAATCGGAGCAACCGTTTTGATGTATCCAGATTGAGAACCTGAACAGTAGTTGTCTGAATCAAAAAGTGCAAAACCATCACTAGCTGTTGTTGAAGTCAGAGCAGCAAGTGCGTAAGTTCCAGCTCCACCTGAAGTTCCGATCGTCCAGTTGTTACTCGCTCCTGCTGAACCATTAGCCTCGTTGTTGGCCATTGCCCAATCAGAAGGTGTACCAAAAGTATTAGTCCAGAATGGAGTAGATTTTTCTACTGATTGTGTTTTCTTAGTAGTAGATGTTGATTCAACTAATTTGTCCTTTTTAACAGATTTTGGTAAAACAGACATACTAGATTGTGCAGTAGCTACTGAAATGGTAGCCAAACACATAAAACTTAAATAAACTTTTTTCATAGTGTTAATATTTTTTGTAAATGTAGTTGTAATATTCAAATTTTAACAAAGGTTGCTCAAGAAAATTTAAACAAAATTTGAACAATTTTGGTATAATTTGAATGTTCTAAATCACTAAAACGCAAATAAAAACAGAAAGGTTGGGGAAATAAAAATTATTGTACCAATTTTTTTGAATGACGTTTCGCTTTTTTACCGATATGCTTCAAGGATCTATCCTTTCTAGCTCTTTTTCGTTGTAAGTTCGATCTTTTGATCTCACGATTAGCCTGCTTTTGAACCATTTTAGCACGACTTTTTACGACATCATTATGGGAGACGTGTTTATTGTAATTGGGTTGATAAGGCCTTGGGGTGCATTGCATACCGAGTATCGATATAAGTAGGATAAACAGAATACGCAACATAGTAACTTTCATTTGATATACGTGGAAATCCACATGGTTTAATTGTAATTTTTAGCCTCCGAACAAATATAGTTTTAATTTTTTTAACCGAGTAACAAATAATCTACCAAAAAGCAGTAAAATACTAACTAACAATTGTTGATCCTGCTTCTCCTCTATTTTGAGGTCTTGAAGAAGATTTGTTTATCAATAATTTAAGCTTAATATTCTCTTCTTTTTCACGTAACAAAAGGACTTTGAATTGTTAATAAAAAAACTGAACTGAATTTAACCAGGAACTTTGAGAGTATTACGTTGTAAATATAACTCTATGCTTTTTATAAACTGATAAAGATGAGTACGATCAGAATCAAGTTTGACATTTGTCATATTACCAAGCATCCATTTTCTACAATTTTGTCAAAGTGATACAACAAACTTTTAATTCAACAAGATGAAAAAAATTCTTATCCCAACAGATTTCTCTAATACGGCCAAAGTAGCAGCCAAATATGCTCTTCAATTAGCCCAACATATCGGTGCAGAGCCAGTTCTTTTACATGTCTATCATTTACCAGTGACAGATCCATCTGTTCCTGTACCAATGATTAATCCGGATGAACTTCAGGAAATCAATGAAAAAGCAATGCGTGAGTTGATTGCCGAACTTTCGGAAAAAACAACATTACCAATCAAATCAAAAGTACAAATAGGTTTTGCTGTGGATGAAATTCTAGAACTGGAGGAAAAATATGATCTGGTCGTAATGGGCATGAAAGGAAGTGGAGCCATTAATGAAGCTCTTTTCGGTAGTATTACAACAGATGTAATGCGAAAAACCAAAAAACCGGTTTTGATCGTTCCTGAAAATGTAACATTCAAAGATATTAAAACAGTCATCTTTGCGTGTGATTTCGAGCCAAAAACAAGTATGAAATCTCTCGATCCATTGAAAGAAATCATCCAAAAATTCAACGCTGAATTACAAATTCTAAATGTAATGAAAAACGAAGACTTGATGACGGTTGAAG
>CAIUKX010000097.1 GCA_903899795.1 uncultured Flavobacteriales bacterium | reverse complement strand
TCGATCACCATTCCTAACTTTGGGTTATTTTCTTCTGTAATTGGTCTTCCGATAAGAGTAACACTCAATCGGTAGGTGTGACCGTGAATGTTTTTGCAAGGACCATTATATCCGAATAAAGCATGCGCCATATCGAAAGTAAATACTTTGGTAACTCTTATTTTTTGAATCCTGTTCATCGGTTAATGGTATTTCTCCTGAATTTTCTGATTCATGATTTCTTCAATGTCGAGAAGTTTTGGAAAAAGGATATTGTTCTCAATGTGAAGGTGCATGTGAATATTCCCCTCGAAGCGTTTCAGTTCGATCATCAGGTCGTTGTAATGATTCCCGGAATTTGGTAATTCTTCATACTGATGTGTCAGCTCTTTGATTCCTTCCAATAATTTCAATGCCGTTTTGTGCTCCTGCTCCAAAACCCGAATCGGATTTTTTATCAACGAAATGTGATAAGATGGAATGTTCAATTTCACATTTTTTGCTTCCAGTAATTTCTCAATATAGGGGAAAAATACACGATCCTCGCTTTCAAAATGTTTGAGTAATTTCTCTTTCAGAGGTCGAAATTCACGTTCAATATTTACTGCCAAATACTGAATTCGCTTGTCTTTTTTTTCTTCCCTCACCAGCGCATCAATCATAGATTCGAGCCGATTCAACATTTCGTGCTCCTGATAATGATATGTTCTGTTGATGTATTCAATCAAATGTTCTATATCAAATTCCATGAGGTTTCTGCCCAAATTGTTTTCATTGAGCTGAAACCATTGTGTCAGTTCAGCATCGATTTTTTGATAGTCCAATCCTTTCTTTTCGCACGCATCTTCAAGCGTAATTGATCCGTGCTGATAGTAATCGAACCCGTGTTTTTCGAAAAACTCAATCGAAATCGGTAAAAGTATCGCTGTATCTGTTATTGTTAATTTCATGGCATTTAGATTTTAAGCTCTCCCTAGTTGTTTCAAGCGTTTCACATGCGATGCAAAGGCCGAAAAGAAGGTTGGTTTTAAGTTATAAGGCAAGTTAAATTCCTTTGCTGTTTTCTCAACAATAAATGAAAGATTGCGGTAATGAACATGACAAATGTTTGGAAATAAGTGATGTTCGACCTGTAAGTTCAATCCACCGACAAACCAGTTTAAGAACGAATTATTCCGCGCAAAATCGGAGGTCGTCAGTAATTGATGAATAGCAAACTCATTGTCGATATTTCCTTCGGTATTCAAAACCGGTTGTTCGGCTCCTTCGACAACATGTGCCAATTGAAAAATCACTGCCAGAATTAATCCTGCGACCCAATGCATAATTATAAATCCTATCAAAACCTGCCACCACACAAAATGCGTTAAATACAAAGGGAGACCTATAATCAATGTCAGATAAAGAACTTTACGAAAAATCATTTTCAAGAATTCTTTCCCCGGATGTAAGTTTTGACCTTTGGTAATTCCCAGACGATTGTATTTTGCCAATTGGGTAAATTCATTGAAAAGTTTGGAAAGTGTCATGAAGCCGTAAAAGAAGAAAGCATGGA
>CAIUKX010000096.1 GCA_903899795.1 uncultured Flavobacteriales bacterium | reverse complement strand
TGATCGCCATGAAAATGAAAGTAATTCCATACGTGATACTGCCTGCAAGTAAGCTCATTCGACAAGTGTATTCATACATGTAGAACGAAATCCCGATTGTAAGTAAGATGAAATAGAGATTCATAATAGTTGTCTGTATGAAGCGTTGTTTTTCTTTGAATATTAGTAATTGCTTAAGTTGAGTCACAGCGTTGGTATCACTTTTGGTTTTACCTAAAAGTGGAAATTGTTTGTTGGAAGTGAATAAATAAATAGCCATAGCAGTTATGCAGAGAATGATACCCAATTTGGTACTAATGAATTGAGGTTGAAAATAATACCAGACGAAAAGGATAAAAGCCGATGTTAGTGCTAAGATAACGTTTGTATATATAAGTGTTCTCATATTCTTTTTCTTGAATTGATTCATTTTATCGAATAATTCTTTTGTATCTGGAACAGCAACTTTTTGTTGATTCCAAAGTTCTTTAAAATCGAAGTCAGTGCACATTTTGAGTGAATTTTTGCGTTAATTTTTCTTTGATTCGATGAATTCTTACCCGAACATTTGCTTCAGAAATTCCAATGATTGCTGCAATTTCAGCTTGTTTTAAATTTTCCAGTTCCAATGATATGATAATTCTGTCAGTTTCCGGTAATTCGGAAATACATTTGTACAAAAAGGCTGTATTACTTTCGATATTTGTTGGTTGTTCTTCTTGAACATCGTGTTTCAAATCGGAAGTTGGTATTCTTTTTTGCTTTTCGATTTGTCGCAAACATTGGTTGGAAGCAATCCGAAAAATCCATGTTCCTATCGATGATTCATTTCTGAATTGGGAAAGATTTTCGAATACTGCAATAAATGTTTCCTGAGCAATATCTTTTGCCCATTCCGGATCATTTACATATCCCATACACAAGCGGAATACCCGTTGCCAATAGGTTTTATAAATTTCTTCAAAGGACATTGTTATCAATGAATGAAGTTAGTTAATTGTTGGTTATACCATTCAACGTCATCATACATTACAAAATGGAGTCCCTTGGTTGCGTATTGTAAATTGGCTGTTTTTAGGTTTTGGTATTGAGTTTTCATGCTGGATTCCATGTTGATGAAGTACGACTCCAATAAAATTAAGGAAGGACATTGAATGGTCGCAATTTTTGTCCGTAAATCGGTGTTGGAAAAGTCACAATACATCTTGGCAAATGTTGTTCTGTCTGATAGCAAGCTCCATTCAACCACTTGATTCAGTTTAGATGTATCCGCAAGCAGGCGTGGCATTGTTGCTTTTTGCATTTGATAAAATTGATCGTCGGTTAGCGCAGAGATTTGAGCAACAACCGGATCACAATTGTTATTTTCATTGGACTTGAAAGTTGTGTTCATTAAGGCAGAAAGACAGGGTAGGGCATCAACTATTACTAGTTTGGAGACTAATTCCGGATAATCCGCCGCTAGAGCCATGGCCAAACCGCCTCCCATGCTGTGGCCGATTAGGATTGGCTTATCAATTTTTTTGTCTTTGACGTAGTTGGCAATACCCGTTTCCCAATTGTTGAACGATGGATCTTTTTGAGGTGCTACTCCTGCAAAACCAGCCATTGTTAAGGTATAACAGGTGTAGTTTTTTTCAAACAAGATTCGGGTTTCATCCCAAACGTTTCCTGAACAGGCAAAACCGGGAATAAAAATAATGGATTGGTTTCCCGTTCCTGAAATTTTTACCTCAAATGGATAAGTGTTGATTTGTCCGGTTGAAGTATATGTAAGAAATGAAAGTCCAAGGGTAACAAACGATAATCGAATATTCTTTTTCATTGTAAATAGTTTATTGTT
>CAIUKX010000095.1 GCA_903899795.1 uncultured Flavobacteriales bacterium | reverse complement strand
CAAAACGGACCGGTCTGTGCTGAAAACACAAGATGGACCAGTAATCAGGGCGGACAAATGTATGAGTGTGTCTGCGTGATTAATCAAGTTCCTTCCTGCACACCTATTTCAAGTGGGAGTCATGCAGTCGTAACACCCGATCCTTCGGTGATGATTACCGGAATGATTTTCCAAAGTTTATTGAATTCGATGATGGCATCCAATGCGAAAAGTGAACAGGAACGTCAGGCTGCTCAACAAGCTGAATTGATGCGGATCGCAGCGGAAAACGCAGAGAAAAAACGAATTCAGGATTCAATCGCCTTGGCAAAACACATGGAACTAATGGGGTTGTACAAACCTTTGGATGGTTCAACTCTTTCGAATGACCCTTACTCTTTTAAAACGCTCGATGGCGAAATGGAGAAAATGCGGAAAAATGCACAGGATCAGTTTGGAAATGTAACGGTCGACAATGTACTTGTCAATATGTCCCAAGGGACTAATTTCTTTGGAACAATGTCGGATACAGCTATTCAAATCCTGTTCGATCCGATGAATGATCCTACTGTTGTTGATTTGCAAAACTCGAAGGATTACCTGGAAAAAACATCCACTGCTGATGGTGTTGTCGGAGATTTAAAAGCCAGTGATCCATCACAACTCAAAGGAAAATTATCTGTCGAAGAATGTGCCGTTATTCAGCAAAAGATGCAACGCGATATCCAAAACAGAAACGCCTACCTCAAAACTACAAATACAACCTTGACAACACTTAAAGAATGGAGTGACGTAAATAATAAAGCGATGCTCGATGCTTTTACGGAAGGGCTCAACTACCTGACCGGTAAATTACTGGAACAAGTAAATGCCAAAAAAGAAAAAGCGGACTTACTCAAAAAAGCGATGCAGGAAGTCCTGAAAAAAGAACCCAATAATGTAGGAGCAAAAAACTTAATCGCCTTTTTGGATAAAAATTACCTGGATGATAATTGGAGAGCCACCGTTATCAATGGGTATAAAAAATACTCGGATCTTAAATCAAAAGGGGGGAAATTGGTTGGTTATTATAACGTGACATGCGATGCACTTAAAAACACGCTAGATGGTTTGTCTTCTGTCGATCAGCAACTCATGACCATGATGAACGATCCTTCCATTAAAAGCTTTTTGAACGACAATGCCTTTATGAATGCATGTGTTTTTGTCGGTATGGAGGGAATTCTCAAACCTTTCTTGAGCAGCGCCGAAGTAAACAAGGCTTTAAACGGATTGTTCAGCAATAAAATTCCATACGTTGCCATTGCTCAAACTGCCGTGAATTTAGCTTATGACGGTTTTGCCTATGGACTCAGCTGGTCTAAACTAAAAGATCTTAACAATATTCACGGTACAGAACTGCAAACCGCTCAAATGCTGCAGGACCGGATATTCGATAATCAGCTGAAAATAAACAACCAGTGTCCTAAAGATTTTTAATAAACTACTAAACCCAATTTTATGAAAACATACATACCCACTTCCCTACTCTTTATCACCTGTTTATGTCTCTGCACATTTGTCTCTGCACAATCAGCTTACACCAAACTATGCCTCGAAGGTGTTGAACTGGAAAGCCACAGCGATTTTGACGGAGCAAAAATAAAATACACACAAGCTATTTCGCTGAAGCCAGCTGAATTTCAAGCATATAATTTCAGGGGGAAAGTTTGTTTCCGATTAGAAGAATACCAAAATGCAATTGACGATATGACGAAAGCCATACTGTATAATTCCAATGAACATTCAAGTTATAACATTCGTGCTAGGGCATTTGCAATGACAGATCGCTACTCAGAAGCCATAGCAGACTATACACACTTACTTTCGGTTCTGCCGCAAAAAGACCCTCTTCACTCATCTGCTTTGGAAAGAAGAGCTTATTATTACTATCGAAATAAACAATATACGGAAGCTGTGAGTGAGTACACAAGCATAATCAATTCCAAGTTATTACACGGTGAAACGGCTGATGTGTTTTCCTACCAATTTCGTGGAGGAGCTTATTTTCATTTGAAGAAATATACGGAAGCAATCGCCGATTTTGAAATTGTATTGAATCAATCACCTAATTCCAAAACCTTTATCTACCTAGAAGGTTGGGCTTATCACAACAATGGAAATCAAAATCAGGCAACGAAACTGGCAGAGCGTTATATTGTTCTCGATCCTTCAAAAGGAAAATACTACAAAGGCTCCGATGTATTGAAAATGTACGACTACGATGCCAATTTCAAGTCTGCTGATGCAAAGTTAGCGGCCATCAAAAGTAATATTGCAGATCTCAATTCTACTATTTCCGGAAATTTGAAAAACATCGAATTGACAAGTATTTACAATGACCTTCACGAATTGTGGGACAAAAATATTACCGCTTTTCAGGAAGATCAGTACCGAACTGATACACTGGAATATTACCTATCCTTAATTTATCCCCAGTTGAAGGACAAACCTGTGATTTCGGAAGAAGCACGAAAACTAATTGTACAAGCTACCACTGCAACGACTGAAAAGCAATACGATCAGGCTATTCAGCTATACAAACAATCGCTGGAAATCGAGCCCTGTGATCACCTGGCTTTTT
>CAIUKX010000094.1 GCA_903899795.1 uncultured Flavobacteriales bacterium | reverse complement strand
CTTTCTCCCAAACCTACGCCCCAGCTCCAGGAAATCCGGGTTCAACAGCTATTTACAAAGATTCTTCAGCCTTTGTTGCTTGGGCAAGCGGAATTCACATAGCGCGTGGCTTTATGAATATCACCAATTCTTCCTCCGGTTTAGCTTCATACGGAGCAGATACCAATGCCTTGCACAAAGCCGAAGGAAATTCAGCCGATATTGTTTCCTTGGGAGATTCCGGTGTAGCCGTTTTGACCTTCGATAGAGGGATTCAGGATGAACCGGGACCGGATTTTGCCGTTTTCGAAAATGGCTTTGCGGATGATTACATTGAATTGGCATTTGTGGAAGTTAGTTCAGATGGGATTTCATTTTTCCGCTTTCCGTCCGTGAGTGAAGCACCGATTGTGGTTCAAACCGGACCTTTCAACTATACCGATTGTCGCTATTTCAATAATCTGGCAGGGAAATACAGGCAAGGATACGGAACACCCTTTGATTTAGACGAACTCTCAGGAACTGTGGGTTTGGACATCAGTAATGTGACGCATGTGAAGATCATAGATGTAATTGGAAGTATCACTCCATCTATTGGAACGCAGGATAGTCAGGGAACAATTATTAATGATCCTTTTCCAACCGAATTTGATTCAGGGGGATTTGATTTGGATGCCGTTGGAGTCATTCATCAAGAGCCTCTATCGGTTGATGAGTTGACAATATTCGGTTCGATTTATCCCAATCCAACCCAAGGTCAGATTACAGTTGAAGTCTCGGTGAAAAGTGATGTTCGTATAACGAATCTTGTGGGAGTACTGCTCTTTCAGCAATCTGTAGAAAGTAAAGCCACGATTGATCTATCTGCTTATGCATCTTCGTGTGTTTTTGTTGAAATCACGAATGGTGCAAACCGGCGGATAGAAAAAATCAATGTCAATTGATTAACCGCAAAGAACACCAAGGAATACACAAAGTTCGCTAAGTTGGATGCAGTTGAGTTAACACTATTTTTCCCTTTGTGTCCTTCGTGTGAATCTTTGCGTACTTAGTGGTTATTTACTCACACTCCAATTACAACAAAAATGAAAAACAACAAAGCAATCGTTTTATGGACCGGAGGAAAAGACTGCAATCTCGCTCTCCACGAAGCAAAATTAGCCGGATTTGAAATCATTCGTCTCGTGACTTTTTCCATCGGTGAAAAAGAAATGCGGGCACATCCCTCCAAACTCATGGAGCAACAAGCAAAATCACTTCATCTTCCCTACGAAGTAATTGATCTGCAAGAACCTTTCGAGAAAAGTTACGAAGAAGCGTTGGTACGATTGAAGGAAACGTATGGTGTAGAAACAATTGTTACAGGAGATATCGCAGAAGTGATGGAACAACCCAATTGGATTACCAATCGATGCAAAGCAGTCGGACTAAAAGCCTTTCTTCCGTTATGGCATTTGGACCGAGAAGTTATCCTGAATAAATTGGTTCAATACCACTTCAAAGTGATTTTTTCATGTGTCAAAGCTCCTTGGTTTACAGTCGATTGGTTAGGTCGAGAAATCACTTTGGAAAGTATTCAATCCCTCAAAGAATTACATGCAATAAATGCTGTTGACTTATGCGGAGAAAACGGTGAATACCATACGATTGTTCTGAATGGTCCTGGTTATTCCGAAGAAATTCCTTTCAGACGCACGGAAACATATGAAGACAAGGGAACGTTTCTGTTTAATTTTTAATGCTGAATTATGAATGTTAAATTATTCAAAATTAAGCATTCAACATTCAAAATTCATTAGCTTGTGTGATCCGCCACAATCACCCAATTTCCATCGATCTTTTTCCAAAGTAAAGTGAAATACCCACCAACCGCTTTTTCCTTAGCTAATTCCCATTTTCCGATTACGTAAATGCTGGTTTTGGAAAGTTGAGTTGTCTCGACAAGCGTGAATTTCAAAATTCCCATTGCTTCTTTATTCGGATATCCTTTGATGTAATTATCCAACGTGTTTTTCCAACCGTATGTGATTCCCTTGCTTCCGATGAATTTCAAACTATCGTTGTTCCAGTAATGTTTCATGAATCCCGGAATATCACCTTGATTCCAGGCTGTTTCCTGCTCTTTCATGTTTTTTTTAACGGTTAACACAGCTTTACTTTCTTTCTGCGAAAATGAAACATTGAAAGTGACGAAAAGAAGAAGGAATAACGAAAATTTCATGGTGCAATTTTTTTCGTAAAGATATGGATTGATTCGAATATCTATTCACATCGTAGAAATAAATGGATTGGTAAAATCTATTATAATTTGTTGATATGCGTGAAATACTTGCTAATATATTCAGAGTTCCAGTGGAACGATTTTATTTTATAACAACGGATGCAATCCGTTGATCGCAATCTCTCTGAATGACCTGAGTTCTGTAGGAACGGATCATAAAATTTGAAGAACTTATATAATATGAAACGATCCTACAGATCTTATATAGTTTGTGTCCATCGTTTTTGGATGGGTTCTACCCATCCTTATAAAATGACTTGTCCCTACGGTACTCAAACTGATGTCAATCATTTTTTTATCTCAAACACCACATCAACCCGTCGATTCCGCTGACGATCTTCTTCAGTTACCTCAGGAAAAACAACGGGAAGAGTATTGCTAAACCCTTTGAAATCGATTCGTTCCGGAGCAATTCCTCGGTCCAATAAACCTTGATACACGGTAAATGCCCGTTGCGTTGCCAAGTTTGGATCGTTTTGACAACAAACGTGACCGCGAATCAAAGCTTTTACTTGTTTGTTCTCGTCCATGAAAGCAAAGAGACTTTCCATTTCCGGAAAAGATTTTGACAGGATAATAGCCGTTCCTCCTTCAAATTGAATGTCCAAACGGATGGGTTCAATCTCTGAGTTATTGGTCGATGTAAGAACAGATGCAAATTTCTCAGTGGCACCATTATTCTTTTTTACAACCGGTTTTTCAGGTTCAGTATAACTGATTTGAGCTCTTCGTTGATGATTTAGAGGGTTGCTAGCAGCTTCACTTGATAAAACTTCACCGCGGCTCTCAAAGTTCTTTAAAGTGATATTCTCTTTGCTAAAAGCTTCCTTCATCCGAGCCAAACGCAGATCGGAAAGAGCAATATTGTAATCGTTGGAACCTATTGTATCGCAAAAAGTTGTAATGGTAATTTCAAAGGATTGTTGGTGTGCTTTTTCAAGAAACGCTTTCAAATCGGCAGTCGACTGTGGGATTAATTGATCTTTACCGAATTCAAAATACAAGTTCAAAACAGACGTTTTTTCCTGTCCGAATGCAAGCCCACTGATAAGTAGAAATAGGAGGGAGAAGAAGGATCGATTCATGGTATTTGGAGAAATGGGTTACTTGTCTAATTCACTCAATTTTACACTTGTTTTTCCGACAATGATTTTTGCTTTTGCCATTTCCTTGTTGAAACGGGAAAGTACTGCTTTAGATTTGTCTTTATCGAGGTAAAGTGGAGCGAGAGTGTTGATTTCCTGTTTTAACTTTTTGAGTAAAGTAGCTGTTCGGTAGACACTCAAAATATCGTTTTTGGATAATTTATACTTTGCCATCAAAGCAGTTAATGTCGCATTTTGAACCTGAAGATTAGAAGTAACCGGATCTGTGTATGAATTTACTTCGATTTGAATGTGTTTTTCCAGATTGATAAACAATTCCGATTTTCGAAGTCGTAGGTAAGTAGTATCCATTTTAGAACCTTTATAGGCAAGTTGTTCAACTGGTTTAGGATTTTTTACAGTTCTGGAACCATTCCATAAACCGATTCCTTGTCCTTTAGCAACGATCGTAAAAGGAGCTTTTTTATTCAGCATTTCTTCAAAAAACTGGCGAACAGCAACACTATCCTCTTTATCAAAAAGTGGTCGAGCCAAATCCCATTTGTCGGAAGCAAAAACATCGTTCAATTCGATTCTCAGGCGTGCATCATAATGCGGAGTTGCGTCTACGAGACTCATGTGAAGCATCACTTCATCAGCTAGATCAGATAAACAGTTTTCAGGAATAGCAAGTACACGAACTTCGAAATCTTCACGGATGGAATCAGCTTTGAAATGAAATTCCTGTGTCATCATATCGAAAGTGGAAGAATCCTGGAACATGTAAATACCATCTTTCTCTTTGTAGGTTGCCCAATGTGTACCAATCAATTGTTTATAGGTTTCCAGTCTTCGCTGATAACGTGCAAGGATGTCAATACATTCTTCTTTTTCTTTTTTCAGTCGTTCAATTTCACGTTTGTAAAAATCATATTGACCGTACAATCCAACAATAGAATTTTGCTCGTCTTTACGAACATCTTTTTGAGAATCAGTAATTGGTTGATAATCGATTTGTTTGCCCGGAGCGGCATTCTTTTTTTGCTTTTTGGTCTTGCGCGACATTTTATTTTTTGTCACGATCGGTTTGTATCCGAAGTCAGAATATTTTTTCTCGTGCTTTTCGATCAGCAATTCTGTTTTATCTTTTTTCTTGGTGTTGTCTTTGATTTGGTAATCGTAACCACGTTTCCCGTAAATCATGTCTTTCAATTTAGCAATCCGAACGAATTCAAGATCATTGATCATCGATTGAAAAGTGTTTCCATTGATAAACGAAGAATCGGGCGATAAAAAACGGTTTTCTCCCGAACTGAACAGGTGATAAGTCAAGCCGTGTTTCTCAATGACAACCGTCGTTTGTTTCTCTTTATTGTAGCTCCAAACGTCGAAATGGAGGTTGGTATTTTTGTTTTCACCGACTGTTTTGTAATCACTTTCATTGAAAAGCAAAGGTTCCACTTTTCGTTCAGGAACAGTCAACTGTGTTTGGTAAGGAAATAATCCGACTGCTTTCGGTAGTCCGTCTGTCCATCTTCCTTTTTCATCTTTTTCACGTGATTCTTCTCCGCCGGATGAACTTCCATCACCCGCTGCTATCAATACATTTTGTAAAACGGAAGCCTCACCTCCAAGGGCTGTGAAAATCTCCAATGTTCTTTTTTGTACATATTCAGTAATTCCTTGATTAAATCCCTTCAGCGTAACCATACGATCGTTTTCATCGAGAAATTGAAAAGAACCAAGAAAAGCAATTCGGTCATCAATGGAAAGCGATGGATTACTAAGGTTATCTAATTTTTTATTGGGAACAACCGTGCCATTTTTGCGGGTCAAAGCATTGGTAGGGAGGTATTTGATAAGTACTTCCACAAATTTGTCATATTCAGCCTTGTAGGGATCAAAAGCCGGTCCACCTTCCCGTTGAAAATGCAGACAGCGGTTAAATTCCCACAAAGCAGTTTTATTGGCTGCTTCCAGTACGACACCTTTTTCCGTTTTGTTGATTTCTTCCGTTCGGATTACTAATAAAGAAGGATTGGTAATCATTAAACTTTCGATGGAATCGTAGTTGATCGATTTATTCGGATACTTGATCATCGGACCTTTGTAATCGAAATAACGTCCCATGCTGGTATCTAAAATCTGACTTTTTTTAACGATATGAAACAAATAGGCACGTTCTTCAGGAGTGAGTTCAACGGTGTTTTGTGCTAAACTGGCGAACGATATAAAGAAAAATAAAAGTAGAAATATCCTCATTTACTGGTTTTTAGAATTCAAAGAAAGCCATGTCTTCAGACTTCCGTTTTCAATTGCAAAGCTATAACTGAATTTAGGCTTAAAAGTAACATTATTTCCAGAAATAAAATCAGATTTGTTGGATAGCTATGAACACTGGTTTTTTGATATAATGAAGAGTCAACTTTGTGATTACTTGCTGTTCTTTGTGATTAAAATGAATGCGAAGTATGAACAAGTACTTTTTCATGTACAGAATACTTTTTGGACATAAAAAAACCGTCCCCAAATGGAGACGGCTCAAAAAAGTTGTGATGATATTATTTAGTTCACACTTATTGTTTTGATAGTTCTGCTTCCATTGTTTGTAATTACAACAGAATACATTCCTTTTTGAACGTTTGAAAGATCGATAGTTGATCCGTTGTTAACTGATTCCAGTGAAGTAACAATTCTTCCTGTTTGATCCATAACTACTAATGAAGCACCAGCAGCGAAATCACCTTTCACAGTTACCTTTCCTTGTGTTGGGTTTGGATATACAGCGAAATTGTTTTTTGAGTTCTCAGCGATTGAAGCAAGTAAAGTCGGTTCAACTGTAGAAAGTACTAATGTTGTTGAATTGATTGGAGAACTGTTTTGTGTTACATTCAATTGAATATGAGAGAAAACAGGTAAAGCACTGTTGTTGATATCATAGTAGTCGTATTGAACTCTGTTTACACCTACTGGAATTGGGAAACCTGAAAATGTAATAGTAGCACTTGAATTCTCAGTTACTTTGTAACGGATTACGTTTGGAAGTGTAATGTTTCCTGGTAATACCAAAGTCCCTTGTCCGTCAATTATTGCTGTTGCAGTTCCGGTACAAGGCACAGCTCCTGAAGCGGTGATTGTTCCGTTGTACAATGTTCCTGAATACGAATCAGTGAATGTATTTGTCAATGCAAACGGATAATTGGCAATTTTTTCGTTGTCAGTAGCAAATTTCACTTCTACATCACCTACAGTTACATCCGTGTATACGAAACCTTGAGATGTTCTGTCAGTTGAAGATGAAGTCCAGTAAGTTGAAATAAATCCGTCGATGCTGGTTACTTTGGTAGCAGGACTGAAAGAATTATCACTTGGAGCAGCAACTGAAATGTTTTTAGAAGGAATTCCTGAATACCCAGTGATAGCAGCGAAATTCCAAGTTACACCATTTCCATTGGTAGATGCAAAATCCGCAAATGCAGAATCACATACATACATAGTGATGTTGGCACCGATTTGAGGCTCATTGGCCTGTGTTAAACTTTGTGCATTTCCGATCGTTGTCAGAAATAATGAAGCGAATAGTAATCCTTTTTTCATAATTGAATTTATATTTTTATTTGTCGAACGTACTAATTACAAACTGAAAATGATCTTATTTTTCTTTCAACGGTTTAATTCGAGGATGGAAAAATGTCACATTCTAAACTTGCCTAAATCGTTTAACGGATTTGCTCGATGAAAGGTTGGAAATATTCATTGAAATATTCATTTTTCTTTGGATGAGCAACTCTGAAAGTTGGTCAGCGTCATAGGATTAGACTAACATTAAAATTCGGAAATCATGAAAACTACTACGATTATGGCACTTATGTGCTCATTGCATTTCTCGATTATCTCACATTCAAATTTATTTGGTCAAGAACAGGTGAATCACACATTGCATGAAAATTCTGCTGAACATCCCTGCATTTCGATGGATGAATATACCATCATTGAAACCAATATTCAGGCTAACTTGAAAGCACTTCATTTAGATAAAGCCGAACAAAAAACGGCGAATAAATCGATTACTCCTTTATCGTGGCCTTTAAGAACTGCTCAAAATCTTCACGATTGCAGCTATTATCACATTGCCGCTTATGTAGATCAAGATCAAGCGACAGGTTCTATAAACGATTTTAATTGTGGACAAAATACCTACGATGGACACAGAGGTACTGATATCTCTATTTGGCCCTATAATTTTGTAAAAATGGAAAATAATATGGTTGAAGTCATTGCTGCTGCAGCCGGAACAATAGTAGATGTGCACGATGGTGAGTTTGATAGAAATTGTTCTTCCAATCAGTTGACAGCGAACCATGTGATTATTCAGCATGCAGATGGGTCTGTTGCTTTGTATTGGCATATGAAAAACGGTTCAGTGACTACCAAAACGATAGGTCAGACAGTTGAAGCAGGTGAATATCTTGGTGTAGTTGGAAGCTCCGGAAGTTCTTCAGGTCCGCATCTTCATTTTGAAGTTTGGTCTGGAAATACGGTTGCTACTAGGATTGATCCCTATGCTGGAAATTGCAATACGCTGAATGCTGCAACTTGGTGGATCGATCAAAAGCCTTATAAAGAGACGGGTGTAATGAAAGTTTCTGTTCATACAACGGACGCTTTATTTCCTCCTTGTCCGGAGACAGAAACCTTGAATGAGAGTACAAGTTACACGATTCCTTTTCAAGGTCCAGGTTTAAATCCGGGTTATGCGAAGATCTATATGTTTATCCGCGATGAGGTGGTAGGACTTACAGCAGATTTAAAAATTCTGAATCCCAACGGAACTAAATATCTCTCCTGGACTTATAATAGTAGCGTTGATTCGAAAGTAAGAACTTGGGCATGGTCAAAAGTATTGCCGACTAATCCGGGGACTTATACTTTGCAAGCTACCTATAACGGAATTGTTTGTTCCTCAACATTTGAAATCAGTAATCTTTCTTCAGGAATAAATTCAATTTCTGAAAATTCAGCAATTAGAGTGTATCCTAATCCCACAAAAGGTAGGTTTACAATTGAACGAGATGAGAGCAACGTTCAAACGATTGAAATATTTAATGCTTTGGGTGAATTGATATATCAGAAAGACATGGAAAATCTTTCAACTGAAATTGATTTAACAGGACATTCAGGAATATATATTTATAAGATTAAAAATCAAGGAGAAATCCAATCGATTGGCAAGATTGTTATCGAATAATATTTTTTAGTGTGGAGACGTAACATTGTTACGTCTCCACCATAATTGTTTACATCTCTAGTAATTTCCCATGCTATAAATCTTAAATACTAACAAGATTATATCAGAAAATTTTATTTTCAGTAATTATTGAAAGTTTAAAAAGTTTTTATATATTTACCACATGGAATTCACAGAAGCAAAACGACAATTCATTCAAACTTGGGGTAAACTAGGAACGGAATGGGGCATCAACCGTACAATGGCACAGGTGCATGCAATTTTGTTAATTTCATCGGCTCCTTTATCAACCGAAGATATCATGGAAGAATTAAGTATTTCCAGAGGAAATGCAAACATGAATATCAGAGATTTATTAAACTGGACCTTGATCTATAAAGAACTGGTTCCAGGAGATCGCAAAGAATATTTTGTTGCTGAAAAAGACATTTGGGAAGTAGCGCGAAGAATTATCCGTGAGCGTAAGAAACGAGAGGTTGAACCTGTATTACGTATTCTTCACCAACTAAAGGAAATTGATGGAGATACTTCATCCAAAGAAATACAGGCTTTTACTTCAATGATGGGTCAATTGGATTCTTTCGTAGGAAAGATGGATAAATCCGTGAGTTTATTGATCAATGAAAATGAAAACAAGTTGTTCTCATTGTTGTTTAAGCTACTCAAATAAAATTTTTTTAAAAGAAACTTTCAATAAATACTGAAACTATGAAAACTTTAAAAAACTATTCACTGGTATACGATGAGAACTGTCCGCTCTGCCGAGCATATAGTCAAACATTTGTGAATGCAGGGATTTTGGAAAAAAAAGGAAGAAAATCATATCAAACGATGTCAGGTGAAACATGTACATTATTAGATTTGAAAAGAGCCAAAAATGAGATTGCCTTGATCAATAATTCAACCGGAGAAGTAACCTATGGGATCGATAGTATCATCACTATGGTAGTACGGGGACTTCCATTTTTAAAACCAACTTTAACGTTTGCACCAATTTATTCGTTACTAAAAAGAGCATATGCATTTATTTCCTACAATAGAAAGATAATAATGCCTACCACCGAAGGCAGTGATACCTGTATTCCGGATTTTAATCTGAAATACAGGTTATCATTTTTAGTGTTTTCATGGCTGATAACCTCACTGGTATTGACAAACTATAGTTTACATTTAACAACTCTTCCTCCAACAAATATGCTTAGGGAATTCCTTATTTGCGGTGGACAAATTGTATTTCAAATGCTGATGCTTTGGTTTATTCCGTTTGAAAAGCGAATGAATTATTTGGGAAATATGATGACTGTTTCGTTAGCTGGTTCAATCTTACTATTGATTGGAATAGGCTTAGGTAATTTGTTTTCCTTCGGAACAGAATTTTACCTGATTTTCTTCATTGTAACAGTATTGATGATGTTTTTCGAACACATCAGAAGATGTAAATTACTTCATTTGAATAGTATTCCTACATTAACATGGACCATTTACAGAATGATAATCCTTTTAATTTTATTAAAATGAAAACAATATCAAAAATGATTTTGGCTGGTGGAACCGGTCAAATCGGTAAAGCACTGATTTTATCGTATAAAGATCGGGTAGAAGAATTGATTGTCATATCTCGATCCAAACGGAAGAATAGGGGTAATATCACTTATCTACAATGGAACAATTTGCATTCGAATGATTCTTTGGAAAAGCTGGATCAAGCCGATGCACTGATTAACCTGACGGGCAAAAATGTAAACTGTCGTTATACTCCTCAAAACAGAAAGGAAATTATGGAGTCAAGAACAAGGTCGATAACAGATCTTTGTGAAGTCTTTGAGAAGACTTCGAATCCACCAAAAGTTTGGATCCAGGCTGCTTCGGCAACGATATACAGACATGCGGAAGATCGTGAAATGACGGAAGTAAATGGTGAAATTGGTCATGGTTTTTCTGAAAATGTATGTTCACTCTGGGAATCGACTTTCGAAACTGAAACAGCAAAATTTACATCCATGCGTAAAGTAATTCTTCGTACTAGTTTGGTGTTGAGTCAGAATGATGGTGTTTACCCACGTTTGAGAAAAATGGCTAAATTAGGTTTTGGTGGAAGTCAGGGAAATGGAAAGCAGATGGTCAGTTGGATTCACGAAGCAGATGTTTTAGGAATTATTGATTTTTTGATTGAAAATGAAAAATTAGATGGCGTTTTCAATTGTACTTCACCTTTTCCTATTGATAATAGAAGTTTTATGGTGGGATTAAGAAAATCACTTGGCTCAACGATCGGAATTCCCTTGAATTCATTGTTAATGAAAATCGGAGCTTTTGTAATTTCAACCGAAGCTGAATTAGTACTTAAAAGTCGATGGGTGATCCCGGAACGATTAGAAAAATCGGGATATGAATTTAAATTTGCAAAACTTGAGAACGCTTTGCGAAATTTAATCTTGAGGACCTCTGTAAGTTGTGCGGCAATGGCGGTCACGTGCCTGATTGCAATTTCATCTGCGCGGGCCCAGGAGGGGCACG
>CAIUKX010000093.1 GCA_903899795.1 uncultured Flavobacteriales bacterium | reverse complement strand
TTGAGTGAAGATAAACAGAAAAAATCACCTCATTATAGACATCTTCCCGAAATCCTTCTTGAAATGGGATTCTGCTCCTGAATATCTATGCTTTACATCTTGACCGTTTAACTGAGCTTTAACTCGATACAGGTAAACTCCATTCGCTAAAGGATCACCAAATTCTTCAGTTCCATTCCAAGCATATTGAGAAACATTCCTTCCAATATAAATAGGCCCAAATTCAGACTCGGTAATCTCACGAACAACTTTTCCTGTTACAGTCATAATTTGTATGATCATATTCTCAGGAATCTCTGTACCTGTCAACGTAAAGACAAAACGAGTACTTGTACTAAAAGGATTCGGATAATTCATCAGATAAGTAATGGAAGACTCTCTAATTACTTCAAAGGTAATACGATATTGTAAATCTCCGGATAGGTTTCCACTTCTATCTGAACCTTGAACCAGCAAAGAATATTTACCATCCTGTTCGAATAATCCGGGATATGCAATTTTAAAACGTTTATTCTGAGCATCTGCAGGTGTCCAGTTCATTACAATATTCCCCAAACCATCGACAAAAGGTATACGTTTCATCACTCCTGTAGGATCAGTTAAATAAATTCCAAATAATGCTGTATCTCCGATACTATTCATGATCATTAATGGATTATCATCTTTCAAAGTGATCAAAATCTCACTCGTTGGTGAAACAATATCATTATTGAGAATATGCCTTCCATCAAATGTCACATCTAAAATCGGATTGATATTATCTGCGTTGACAAAGAAAGGAACTTCCAATAAATTATTGAAATGTTGTTGCTCTGGTTGATCCGTAATGTAAAGACTTCCGTTAACATAAGGATTCACTTCCATCCAAAGAGAATTATTTCCACCTAAATTAACTGTAGAAAACTGAATGGTATCCCTAATCACTTGATTCACCAACAATGGTGGTTTTCGAGGATATGTTATCGGATGAATATTATTATTTGCATCCTGAACCCAATAATGAATCAATATTGAATCCATTGGAATCGTAAAGATATTTTTTACATCAACAGCAAATTTGACATTTTCTCCTTCGTCCAATGTGTCTTTCGCAGGAATCCATGTATACTGGTTTGTCCCATCGATAGCAGCTTCTGGTAAAGGATTAAAAAGTACATGCCAGCGATCTATCTGTGCAGGTGTAAAACCTGTGGTATCTTCGTAATCAGCGCTTAAATTGATATAAGGAAATAAATTTGCATCAACAATAGTATTTAAATTCATAATCGAATCTTTCCTCGTAAAAAGCGTATCAATCTGGTATTGAAATGAACCATAAATATCGTACGCTTTTATATGCAATTCTGTACTGTCATGACTGGCTGATTCCAAGGGATCCTGCTTCCAATAAACATTGCCCCACTGACTGGCGGGGCCTATTTGAGTAGAGGTTTCTGAACCGAAATACAACCTCTTTTGCAAAGGTTCCTGAAGTGTGATTACATCTGAAGTAGTTTGCGCCATTGCCTCTACAAAAGTAGTCGGATCTCCTTTTTTAAAGAACATCGCAAAAGGTAAATTTGGTAAACCGGCTTGAATATTTGTCGACCCTAATCCCTGGAAAAAGCTATATAAATTTGGATTTGGACTAATCGTGTTCCAAGCATTATAATCAGCATATCTAGATGTATAAATCAACACATAAAAACTATCAGGAACATGGTTATTAATCATGTTTTTGAATGAATCCATATAGGCAGAGGTTGTCTGCGGAAAATTAAAAAACCTTACTGGCCTTGGGTGACATGCACCGTTATCATTTTGATTTCCAAAATTATTATTCAAATTCGCATTCCAGGGTACATATCTAGTTCCCCAGGCAGCATGTGTATTCGGTTCAAAAACAACTACACACAATTCAGGATTCACAGTACAGTGTCCATAATCCACCATCTGATTATTCAGAAAAAACTGTAATGGACCAAAATTATAAGACAGCACTATTTTTGCCGTATCTGCTCCTGCAGGCATAAACTCCCTTTCTCGTACTGACCGATCGTATTTTATATTGTAAAAATTATTCTTTTTGAACTGAAAGAAATGATCTTGTCCCCATCCGCTTCTACCAGTAATATATTGAAAAGATCTTTCTCTCCAATCATAAGGAGTTGTATTGAGCGCAACTCTCCAAAAATAAACTGTACTATCTGTGCAAACCAAAGGAGCCGCATTATTGTTGGAACCAAACTTCCAATCCGAAGGATTCACTTCTTTAACTCCTCCTAAACCAGAAACAGTTGCATATCTCCATTCCGGACTATTGAATAAATCAGTAGTATCAATTTCAAAACGATAGGAATTAAAGTCTGCTATAGGATTAATTGTTGAGGCTTTAACGGTAACACTGTCAACAGGAACTACGGCAAAATCATAAGGCTCAACTGGCATGATACCATCAATATCAATAAACAAAGAAGTTACCACTTGATTGTTATTGATTTCATCGTATTGTTCGTCAATAAACGATGGGATATCTGCCATTATCGAAATATTATTTATTCCAACACCAATATTTGGTTGCATTGGCATTTTGAATAAAACGGTATCCTTATAATTCAATCCTGGTATTTTGATATTGTAGACAGAATCAATATTGGTTAATGGGAAATCACGTCTTATTTCTAAGTTAAACGTATCCGTAATTGACATCCCCAAATTGGTCAATATGACTGAAACCTGAATTGAATCAACGGTTAAATCCAAATTAGGCGGTGAAAAAGCTACACGATCCGGAGTTAATTCTATTTCCGGTTTGAAATGTGAATTCAAACGAATCATCGGATCACCATTCAAATTCATTTGAGAACTAGCAGATTCAACCATTAATGCTGTATAACCTGATGCCTGTAAAGCTTCGATCGTATGCTTTATTTGTTCACCTAATGGTTTTCTATAACTCGCAACACTAAACTGATTATACAATTCGTTTGAATACAATGCTAATGGCTGATCCAATCCTTCAGCATCAGCTCCTATAAAAGCAATTGCACCTCCATTTGCAACATTAATAAATTGCTCAGTCACCGGTATTCCGGAAGAATAATTATACATATTTCCCGTGTAACAGGAGTTCCCAATAACAATTGGATATTTTCCGACATTATTCCAAGTAGAAGCCAAATCAATATTGATGTCAAATCCATATTGTGAGGCATGTCCGAAAAAAGTCATTAAAGAAACTCCATCTTTGATTCGTTGAGTTATTTCCTCCACTAAATTCGGTTCAAAAGGAGCAGTGGTACTTTTATAAATCCGACGAACATGACCTCCAAAATTTGCACCTTCAATCTTACTCTGCATAGTATTCAAATAGCTCTGAAAAGTACTTTGCTGTGTTGCATCCGATCCTCCGCCAAAATGTAGAATTTGTTTCTGCCAATCTTTCTCTAAAGTATTATAGACAGAATTCGGATCCTGTTGTAAGTCATATTGCTTCACTTTATCCAAATAATCAGTCAATTGTTGATCATTATATACGGAAACACGACCTGTTGGAATCAAAGGTGCCCAATCTGTACCTTCCATTTTTGCTGTAATAATAACATCGCTAGAAGGTTCCCCAAAGCTAGGAATCATATTTTTTGCATAACTAGTAGCATTTTGTCTCGATCCTATTGAACCATAAGGCGGCCAACCATTATTAGCATAAGAAACACCTTTTCCCATTAAAAACAAACCAACAGGTTTAACTGAAGCCTTGTTATACAGATAATGAGAAAATCTTCTTATACTGTTGATATGCTGATCAATTCCTCCTCCAAATTGAAGATACAATTCATTTATATTTGCCAAAATTGTATTATAACCTCCTCCGGCCACAGACTGTCTGTAAGACTGATAATCTGCCGAAGACGAAGCCAGAGATGGATGATAAATCATCAAAAGCGCAGAATCTGCATTTACCATGCTATAGTCTGTAAAAACACCTGTACCATTCACTTTCGTAAGAGTCGGAATAGTGATCACATTCGATATATCTTGAATAATTACGCGTTGATCAACTCCATTTGTACTATTTGAAATCAAGGTACTATAAACACCTCCGTTCAATGTTAAAGAAACTTTTTTAGGTACATCACCCAACACAAAAACCAATGGAGTACTAACTGCACTATTGGTAAGATCCAAACGAACTTTCGCTTGCGAAGTATTATTTTTGATTTTGAAATCACCAATGTATCCACCATCTAGAGTTGGAACCTTGGGATAAATAATTGACCAATAATTTAAGGTTTGATAATCGGTTGCAGCCCCTTGATCATCAACCAATTCCCATCGTAATGGTGTTCCCCCATTTGTTAACACACTCGAGGGAAAGGTTTGGTTGGCATATACAAATTGATAACCCAAATAAATATTATCGAACAACAAGTAATTTGAGTTCCCGATTTTCCATTGTAAATGGTGATTACCCGTTCCGGTATAATCAGCATCGGAACTGGTGGTCGATATCCCTTGAAACGCACACGGTGGTGCATCTGACCCAGTATAAGGCGAATATGTATAAGGAGTTAATGTTAACGTGTAATTACCAATACCATTGATAGCAGATAATCCAAACCCCTCACCGCCTTTATAAAAAGAGCTCGAAGCCAGTGAAGTCATATCTCCTCCTAAATTGTAGGCTGTATGGTAATTACTTTCTACTTTTTGGATCACATAGTTGGAAGGCGTGTAACTTGGAAAATCGACATCGGATTCTATCGTATACCGTAAATTGGAGTTAGAAGTATTCCAAGAGATCGG
>CAIUKX010000092.1 GCA_903899795.1 uncultured Flavobacteriales bacterium | reverse complement strand
TTTATTGATTCTTTCCTTGAAAATGATAAGCAAATTATCTACCATCGAATTAACTCTGTTTTGAGCTTTTTGTGAGAAGTATTTTTCAACAAATGCTTTTCCTAGCATTTCACCAACTTCCATACCGGTCAATTCATCTATTGCTCTTTCATTGAGAGGTTTCATTTCTTTTTTACCGCTGAGCACGCCGCCGTAGAACTGAAAGCGAAGATCGACGAAATCCTGACTCAAATGTCCCGAATAATGATTAATCGTACACCATAACAAGTAATTTTTCCAATTTTCAATTTTTTCAGTCTCAAAAATCGAAGCTATTGTTTCGATGTACTTAGGTTGACCGACAACAATTGAATCGAAACTGTGACTGCCAACAGAGCTCAAATAACTTTCAAAATCAAATTTACCAAAGCTTTTTTCAACATCTTTTTTTGATTTTAAGTTGTAGGTATTTTCCGGAACTCTTAATTCAGCAGGTTTCATCATTGATCCAGCGAGATTCTTTTCGAAAGCGACAACTGATTTAGCCATATCAGCAGAAGTAGCATCGTCGTAGTTTAATTTCTTGAAGTTAGCCGCAATGTGTTTTTCATAAGCTGTTAATATTGTTGCTTTATCCGGTTTTAGATAATAATCACAATTTGGTAACCCGATTCCATCCTGACCAACGTATGAAATGTTGTTAGTGACATTTTTCATGTCTTGCTCTACTCCAAAACCAAAGAAAGTTTCTACACCGATTTTATGTGATTCAGCAATAATCGAAATAATTTCTTGTCTTGATTTGATATTTTTGATTTTATCCAATTCAGCTTGAATAGGTTCTAAACCTTTGCTGTTTCTGGTTTCCATCGTGATGAAAGAAGCATAATAATCTCCCAATAATTGATTTTGAGATCCTTTTTTAGAAGGAGTTTTCATCGCTTCTTCCAGAATCTGGGTCAATTTTATTTTATTCGATTTTTCAAGTTCGTTGAAGCTTCCCCATCGGGATTCTGATGGAGGTACAGGATTTTGTTTCACCCAGGTACCATTTGAAAACAAGAAGAAATCATCCTGTGGACGAATACTTTTATCCATGTAAGCTGGATTGATCGTTTTAACTGTACTTGTTTCATCAACAACCGGTGCAGGTTTTTGAGTTGGTTTTTGACGTACATCTGTTTGAGCTACCGGTGTAGTTTTTTCTTTTTTTGAGGAAGAACAACTCGACAGAATCAATAACCCGGTTGCGCTGTAAATAAGGATTTTTGTATACATAGAATGTTAATTTTTAGGAGAATAAAGCATTTCGACGTGAGGAATATTGTCTTCCAGATATTCTTTTCCGGAACTGAAGAAACCATGACTACCGTAGTATTCTTCCAAGTGTTTTTGAGCTGAAATCCGAATTGCTACATCACCAAATTCTTCGATGACATAACTCATACAGATTTCCATTAGTTTGTGACCGATTCCTTTTCCCCGGATCGATTCATCGATAACCACACGTCCGATGGAAACTTCAGGATAAGATGCTCCTGGATGAAGAATGCGGGCTGTTGCAACCACTTTTCCCTGACCGTCGCGACACAGTAAATGATAGCATTTTTTGTCTTTACCATCTAAATCCTGGTAACAACAATTTTGTTCCACAACAAATGCCTTCATACGCAGTGCTATGATGTCGTGAAACTCATTAACAGTTAGCTCACCGTATGGTTTAATTAACCAATTTAAATGCATATTCTTTTTTTTAATTAGTACTTATCTATCTTTAGTTTAGCGCTCTAAATAAATAAGATGTATCAAATTTTATTGGGACAATTATGTTTGTAAGATTCCTACATTGTATTGTTTTTCAGCTTTTTTATGATTCGCCATTTCAATGCCAATTGAAATTACTTTTCGCGTATCGGCAGGGTTGATGATCGCGTCAATCCATAATCTGCTGGCTGCATAATACGGAGAAGTTTGTTCGTCGTATCTGTTTTTGATTTGATCAAAAAGTTCTTTTTCACGTTCAGGAGTAATTTCTTCTCCTTTTGATTTCAACGAAGCAACTTCAATTTGAAGTAAAACTTTGGCAGCAGCTGAACCGCTCATTACAGCAATTTCTGCAGTTGGCCATCCAACAATTAAGCGAGGATCATAAGCTTTGCCACACATCGCATAATTTCCGGCTCCGTAAGAATTTCCTACAACGATCGTGAATTTTGGAACAACGGAATTAGCCATTGCATTTACCAATTTAGCACCGTCTTTAATAATTCCACCATGTTCGCTTTTTGATCCAACCATGAATCCGGTTACGTCTTGAAGGAATACCAACGGAATATTTTTTTGATTACATGTCATGATGAAACGTGCTGCTTTATCAGCGGAATCAGAATAGATAACACCACCAAACTGCATTTCACCTTTACCGCTTTTTACGATTTCACGCTGATTGGCAACTATTCCGACGCTCCAGCCATCAATGCGTGCATAGGCGCAGACGATTGATTTACCATAGTCGGCTTTGTATTCCGTTATTTCGGAGTCATCGACAACACAGTTGATCAATTCATGCATACTGTAGGGTTTGGAACGATCTGTAGGCAATACACCATAGATGTGTTTTAAATCGAGTTTTGGCATTTTAGATGCTTTTCGGTCAAAACCGGCTTTATCAAAATGCCCGACTTTGTCCATCAAACTTCGAATTGTTTTCAAGCATTCTTCATCGTTTTCCGATTTGTAATCGCAAACACCTGAAATTTCAGTATGTGTAACAGATCCTCCTAATGTTTCATTGTCAATGGTTTCACCGATAGCTGCTTTCACAAGGTAAGAACCAGCAAGGAAGATTGTTCCTGTTTTGTTGACGATTAAAGATTCACTTGACATGATTGGAAGATAAGCACCTCCAGCCACACAACTTCCCATCACAGCTGCAATCTGAACAATTCCCATGGAATTCATTACAGCATTGTTTCTGAAGATTCTACCAAAGTGTTCTTTATCCGGGAAAATTTCATCCTGCATCGGAAGGTAAACTCCGGCTGAATCCACCAAATAAATGATCGGTAAATGATTTTCCATCGCAATTTCCTGCGCACGTAAGTTTTTCTTTCCGGTAATTGGAAACCATGCCCCAGCTTTTACAGTCGCGTCATTTGCAACTAAGATGCATTGTTTTCCAGAAACGTAACCGATCACAATAAC
Organism: uncultured Flavobacteriales bacterium; assembly: GCA_903899795.1. Lineage (GTDB taxonomy): Bacteria > Bacteroidota > Bacteroidia > Flavobacteriales_D > Crocinitomicaceae > CAIUKX01. The sequence goes on along the minus strand of CAIUKX010000092.1, from coordinate 11,773 downwards.
AACACCTCCGGCAGGACATCCTCCGTGTTCTTCATACATTTTATAACCCGCAAATGCACCGATTTCCATTCGTTCAGCAGTGGGGTCAAGGAGTAAATCGATCCTTTCACGAGCAGATAATTTTCCGCTTTCGTGTAATTTTTCAATTCTTTTTTTTCCTCCACCTTCGTATATTTTGGCTAATTCTTTCTCCATTGCAGAGATTTTCAGACGCATGAAATCATCGTTCTGATTGAATTCTAATTCTTTTTTGGGTATTGCCATTTTTGAGTTAATTTTTATGCTTGTCAAATATAATAATAAATAGATACAAGACAGAAAGACCTAAGACAAAAGACTTAGGATCGGTTAATCGGGAGAGATAGTCAAACGATTTGAAATACTTTAGTTGTAAAGTCTTTATTGTTTATGTGGTTAATCTAGGATGAGGCAATGTATGGAGTAGAGATACATTAGCAATAGAGTAAATATACAGTTAGTATACTGTTACCCTGGTTAAACCCTGGTCGAACCCTAGTTGAACCCTTTTTTATTTTAATTTTTGAGGAATGCTACCTATTGTGATAAACTCTATTTTAAAAGAAATATTGCCAAGTACCATTATCTCCAAATTTAACAAAATTTAATTTGTAGTACAAATATGGATGAATTAAAGAAATTACAACAGTAGTTACAAGTCAGGGAGTAAACGGGTAATTCAATAAAATAATTTAGGCTATTAAAATCTTTATTCTTCAATCTTCGATATCAAGCTCTAATAATTTTCACTGTTCCATCTGTATCGACTTTAATGATTTGAGAAGGAGTAGTCATTCTTTCGGTTAACCGTTGCTCAATGATGCCGTCGACTCCTTTTTTGATTTGATCGGAAATTTCTGCGAAAGTTTGAGGATGAGGTTTCCCTGAAAGATTAGCTGATGTACTGATCAATGGTTTTTTGAGACCTCGGATGAGTTTAATGCACAGTGGATCTTTTGTAATTCGAATGCCAACCGAACCATCTTTGGCTAGAACGCTTGGTGCCAGGTTACGTGCATGTGGGTAGATGATCGTTAATGGAGTGTCAGCACAGTCACCAAGTTCGTAGCATACTTCATGGAATTCGGGAATGTAGCGTTCAACCATTTGAAAACTGTCTACCAAGACGATAAAACTGCTTTCAACTGAACGATTCTTCAAAGTGAATATTTTTTGACATGCATCTTCATTGGTGGCGTCACAACCTAAACCCCAAATAGTATCAGTAGGGTATAGAATAGTTTTACCTGTTTTTAATAAGTCTATATAACTTTGAATATCATCCATTTGTTCTGTTTTATTTTCGTTTTTTACTTTGCAATAAATCCAAACAAGAATTTAAGCTTGCAAATTTAGTAAATCAAAATACAGGAATGGGAGTTATTTCTTAAAAGGACAACTATTCTTGAATGGGGATAAATTTTGTACCTTAGTCCCAAAAAAAATACTATGCGTTTGAATGCCCATTTTTATATGCTGAATGAACACTTTTCGCAAGAACATGCGGATGCACATCACAACGGGGAAGAGTCTGAAAATAATCTGCGCTTTGAATGGGAAGATGAGTTAGGTTTTACAACGGATGTAAAAGAAATCAGTACACATCTTAATGCAATTTATACAATAGCTGGTCAATTATCTACAGGCGAAAATTTTGCTTATGAAATACCTTCTGTGGTGAGATTTGATGTTGTAGATCAAGAGGGGAATATGACGCAAATGGCATGTTCGGAAAGTGTTTTGGATTCTTTTGAATTAGTGGACACAGAAGAAGGGAAGCGATTGAATGTCTATTTGGTAGAAGCGGAGCCGCATACGAACCCTATTCCGGGAATTTATATTGCGCTTCAAGAATTTCCAAAAGAATTAGCTGATTAAGAAACTGTTTTGACTTTAAATTTTTGAATTTATTATGGCTTATTTTTCGATCTTTTTCGTTATTATTTTTGTAAATAAGATTTATTATTCCCTTCAAATAATGCCTCAAATATCAAAAAATACACTAATAAAAATTCTAAAAAGTAAAATCCAAACAATTTCTAATGCTTGAAATCAAATCCATCTCCTTTGCTTACAAAGAGCCTGTTTTTGAAAACATCAGTTTTTCTGTGGATAGAGGTGAAATTATTGGGATTGTTGGGAATAGTGGAGCAGGGAAGACTACTTTATTGAAATCCATTGCCGGCTTGCTGGATGTAAAATCAGGTGAAATTATTTTTGAGAATGAATTGGTGCGTGGACCGGCTTACAATCTGGTTCCGGGACATGAAGAAATAAAATTGGTGAATCAGGACTTTGGTCTTGATCTTTATCATACCGTCAAAGAAAATATCCGGGAAAAAATTCTTCACCTTCCACGCAAAGAACGTGATGAAATGGTGGAAGAATTGTTGGATCTGATCGAATTGGATCATCTTTCCGATCAAAAGGCAATTTTACTTTCTGGTGGTGAACAGCAGCGCTTAGCTTTGGCGCGTGCATTGGCAGGTGAGCCAAAAGTACTGTTGTTGGACGAACCGTTTGTGCATTTGGATGGGCGCTTGCGGATGAAGATTTCCAGTTATTTATTGGAATTAAAAAAAGTTAGGGAAATGAGTTTGATTTTGGTCTCTCATGATGGAAGTGAAATCTTGAGTTTGGCTGATCGAATCATTCATTTTTCAGCAGGAAAAGTAAACAGGATTGGTTCTCCTATGGAATTCTATTATGATTTAACATCTGTAGAAGAGGCTGAACTTTTTGGAATTGTGAATGCCGTTCAAATAAATGGAAAAGAAATTTTATTTCGACCGACTGAATTTGAACTGTCAGTTACTTCAGATGAAAATTCAATCACTGTAAAATTTCTTGGTTCACAATTTGCAGGACCATATATCATCAATTATTTCGAAACGAAAAAGAAAGAAAAAATAGTATTGTTCCACAACGAATCACTACATGAAGAAAAAGAAATTATCATTAAAAAAAGGAATACGACATCTCTCTTGGGCTGAAATTTGGCTGCTTGTAAAAAGAACAATTATTGAGTTTTTTCAGGAAAACAGTTTTTTTCACGGCGCAGCATTATCGTATTACACTATTTTTGCCCTTGTCCCCCTGTTATACCTTGCGTTTGCTACTTTCGGTAAGATTGTAGGAAGTCAGAAAATGGTTGAAATCATCGGTAAATTATTGAAGGAAAAAGTAGGGATTCAGGATGTCAGCGGAATTTTGGATTTCTTGCACGGTGTCAATCTGGAAAAAGGAAGTTTATTTTTAAATGTCGTTGGGATTTTTGCTTTAATTCTTTCGAGTACGGCTATTTTGGCTTCTTTACGAGGGAGTATCAATGAGTTTTTGGATATCAATAAGAAATTTGAGTCGCATGGAAAATTGATTTTGGGGCATTTAACTTCGCGATTGGTATCTATTAGTTTGTTGATGCTCATGGGAGTAGTTGTTGTCATTTTCTATTTTGCACAAGCAATTTTACTTTCATTTGGAAGTAATCTATTCGATGATAGGGAGGCAATGCATTGGTTGGTTGTTGTATCGGTTGAACACGGATTGTCATTTTTATCGAGTTTGATCATATTTACCTTCATCTTTAAATACCTTCACGATGGAGTTGTAGAATGGAAAATTGCTTTCGGAGGAGCTGTATTTACGGCTATGCTTTTGTATTTCGGTGATTTATTGATAAAATATTATCTAGGCAATTTTTTCTTCGCCAGAAACGGAGGAATTGCGGGAACGATGTTGGTATTATTGGCTTGGATGTATTATTCTTCCCAAATCATTTTTTTGGGGGCGAAATTCACAGCAGTCTATGCCAGAATGGTCGGGAAGACGATTGTGGTTAAAAAATAAAAAATGTACGGACATGTCGCGACCTGTCTGTATTTTTTTTTTGATTAATTTGTAATCTAAAATTTGTTTACTATTTAAGAAATGATTACGTTTGTCCAAGTTCTAAACTGAATACATCGTTATGGAAATTGGAAATAATCTCAAAATTCTTCGCAAGCGTTTGAAGAAATCGCAGGAAGAAGTCGCACAAGATTTGAATTTAACCCGTTCAACCTATAGTGGTTATGAAAATGGAGTGGCACAGCCTAATTTAGAAAATCTGATTGCCTTCAGTGATTATTATAAAGTTCCTATCGATGATCTTGTTCGGAAAGATTTTGAAACCTTTTCTGAAAATGAAATGGAGCGAATCGATAAAGGTTTGTATACGGATGTCAAAGGACAGAAATTAAGAGTTTTGACTTCTCTTGTAAATGATCAGGACGAAGAGTTGATCGAAATGATTTCAATGAAAGCAAGTGCTGGGTATACCTCCGGTTACGCAGATCCGGATTATTTGAAAGTGCTACCGACTTTTCATTTACCTTTTCTTTCCAAAAGTAAGAAATACAGATCTTTTCCTATTCAGGGAGATTCTATGCCTCCGGTTGTAGAAGGTTCTTATGTAGTTGCCGAATTTGTTCAGAACTGGATGACCATTCGAAATGCGACGCCATGTATTGTTGTGACGAAAGAAGATGGTATTGTTTTTAAAATAGTACATAATTTGTTAGATTCAAAACAGTCGTTTCAATTGTGTTCTACAAATCCTTTTTACAGTCCCTATTTTGTGCATGCGAATGATATTATCGAAATCTGGAAATTTGTGAATTACATTTCTCCTGAATTGCCTGAAGTTAGACTGGATGATAATGACTTGTCTAAATCACTTCAGGAATTACAGAAAGAAGTACATGAATTGAAGTCGATGATGACTAGATCATAAATAGAATATTGAATTTTTAATGATGGATTATTGATTCAGCGTCAGCCTTCGATACAAAAATTGATTCCGTTGCTCTGTATCAATTTTCACTCAATCTGACTTTGATTAAATCTTCAACGGTTATTATTAAAATATCAAGCATTAAAGATCCAAAATTCAACATTAAACATTCAACTTGAACTGATTGTTTTCAAGTAAGATTTTTTCTTCCAGCATTAAATAGTGAATGGCTTCATCCAAATTTCTTGAATTAATTTGAAGGCTCGAAAGAAGTTCCTGATAGGATTGTGGTGTTGACAATGCATCGAGAATCATTTTGGAAAGTTCTCTCAACGAATAGGGATTTGAATTTGTTGCTCGACAGACATCACATTTTCCACATTTAAGAGTCTCTTGACCGAAATAGCGAAGAATCATACCTACCCGACATTCCTTTCCTTCCAAATAGGTGATTGCAGATTCCAAACGCTTAAATGCAAGATCTTTTCGTGTTTGGTAAGCTTCTGCTGAAATTCGTAAATAATCATCAGGCATACGTTCGTGCAGAAACGTAACGGTAGGGAGTGAGGATTGCCAACTGATGTCAATGATTCCATACATTTCCATTTGTTTCAGCTGATTGTTGATTTCATTTACGGAAACTTTTAAACGCTTACTGAATTCAGTTTCATTGATTTCGAAATACTGTTCAAAAATTCCCGGGTAACTTCTGGACAATAACGTGATCAGCGGAGAAAGTTTTTCATGTTTGATTTGAAAACTGTATAATTCTGTATTGCCAATGGCTATTCGAACTTTGGTGGGGTGGAATACACTTTCCGTAAAAACCAGATCGTCATTTAATTCGAGAATTTTCAATGAATGGTAGGTATCTGAACTGTTCAAAAGAAATTTATCTGTCAATTGTTTGATTTCAAAAGGATAGGTTTCATCCAAACCTGAACCTATTGCAATTTTCAAGTGATTGCAAAGTGCTCTGTAAGTTGTTCGTACCGTCTCAATCGGAGGAAATTGTCGTACGGTTTGTTCTGTCAGGTTTTTAATATCGTTTTCTTCCCAAAAAACTATTGTTTCAGCCTCTTCACCATCACGTCCGGCTCTCCCAGCTTCTTGAAAATAAGCTTCGAGATTATTAGGGAATTCATAGTGAAGTACATAACGCACATTTGGTTTGTCGATTCCCATTCCGAAAGCGTTGGTAGCAACCATGATCTGTATTTTTCCTTCCATCCAGGAATCGAGCATCAACTTTCTATCTTCACGGTTCATACCTCCGTGATAAATACCTACGCTCAGTTTTAAGGCATGGAGTAAGCGTGCAATGTCCTTTACACTTTTTCGTGTTTGACAGTAAATAATTCCTGTTTTTCCCTGATGAACTGAACAATAATCAAGAATATGTTTTGTTTTATTTTCGACTTTTTGAGCATTGTAACTGAGGTTTGGGCGTAAAAAAGATGCTTCAATCAGTTTAGGATTCTTTAATTTCAGTTGCTCACAAATGTCCTTTTGTACATGCTTGGTTGCAGTTGCGGTTAATGCAATCATCGGAACGGATGGATGTATTTCTCTCAACTCGGCAATATCGCGATAAGAAGGGCGGAAGTCATGTCCCCATTCGGAAATACAATGGGCTTCATCCACTACGATTAATGCCAGGTTCATACCTTTACAACGCTCAATAAAGAGTTTGGATTTTAATCGTTCTGGGGAAGTGTACAGGAAATCAAGTCCACCGAAACGGGCGTTGTCAAGTGTAATATCAATTTCCCGATAGCTCATTCCACTGGTGATTTCTTTTGCTCTGATTCCTTTGCTGGTAAGTGATTTAACCTGATCTTGCATCAAAGCGATAAGTGGAGAGATCACAAGGGTTAATCCTTCGCGGGCAAGTCCCGGAATTTGAAAGCAAATTGACTTTCCACCACCAGTTGGGAGTAAGGCTAGTGTATCATGTCCATAGATAGCATTATCGATAATTTCCTCCTGCAACGGACGAAAATTATCGAATCCCCAATACCGTTTTAATATCTCTCTGCTTTTTTCCATTTGGAAATTCTGAATGCTGCTCAAAAGTAAAGAAATTTATTTTCATGAATCGATCAAAATATTAGAAAGGCTCAGAGATTCTAATTATATTCGCACTACCAAAAAGATAGAATATGTTAAATGAAACAACTTCAATAAACGTAACTCTGACGAAAAACTCTCATATTAATGAGGTTGATTGGAGTAACATTCCTTTCGGAAGAATTTTTTCCGATCACATGTTAGTGATGGATTACGCAAATGGAGAATGGAAACAACCGGAAATTATTCCTTTCGGTAATTTATCCTTAAATCCAGCTACATCAGCTATTCACTACGGTCAATCTGTGTTTGAAGGTATGAAGGCTAATAAATCAGAAAATGGAGATGTTGTTATTTTCCGTCCTGAATTAAATGCAAAAAGATTCAAAGAATCGTGTGAGCGTCTATGTATGCCGGGGATTCCTGAAGATGTTTTTGTTGAATTGGTGAAAAAATTAGTAGATGTAGAGCGTGACTGGGTTTCAACGAAAGAGGATTACTCTTTGTACATCCGTCCGTTTATGTTTGCTACCGATGATTATATTGGTGTAAAACCTTCTGAAACCTATAAGTTTGTGATATTTACTTGTCCTGTTGGAACCTATTATTCTGAACCGGTAAGTGTGAAAATTGAAGAATATTACACGCGTGCAGCTGCAGGTGGGGTTGGAATGGCTAAAGCGGCAGGAAATTACGGTGCTGCTTTGTTTCCTGCAAAACAAGGGCAGTTGAAAGGTTTTCATCAGTTGGTTTGGACGGATGCAAAAGAGCATAAATACATCGAAGAATCGGGGACAATGAACATTATGTTTGTTATCAATGGAACTTTGGTTACTCCTTCTGAAGAAGGAGATACAATTTTGAAAGGGACGACCAAAAGAACGGTAATTGAAGTTGCTCAAAGTTGGGGAATGAAAGTGGAGGAAAGAAAAGTTTCTGTAGAAGAAGTTGTGAATGGAATCAAAGACGGTTCAATCACTGAAGCCTTTGGTGCAGGTACGGCAGCTACTATCGCTCATATTGTTCGTTTAGGGTATAGAGACGAAATTCTGGATTTACCTTCTGTTGAATCAAGAACTTTTTCAAACAAAGTAAAAAAATATTTAGACGATTTGAAAGCAGGAAAAATTGAAGATACACATGGATGGTGTGTGAAAGTTTAACTTGATTTTAGAATAAATTGAAAGCTTCCCGAGATTCGGGGAGCTTTTTTTATGGAAAATCTATTTGAAGAGCATCCATAAGGTATACATAAATTTATTGCAGATGAAAAAAGTTGTTTTCATTGTTTGTTGGTTAGTAGGGCATGTCGTTTCGGCTCAGGATTCGATTGTCATACGAGGTGAGGTAATGGATCGATTGCAGAAAATGACCATTTCAAATGCACAGATCTTAACTGTATCAGGTGCTGACACATTCTTCACCAAAGCAGGTTATCACGGAAATTTTTCTGTGAAAGTCCCAAAATCTGAGCGCTATTTACTTACTGCGACTCATCCACTTTATCAAGAATCGTTTCGCGAATTTTACAATTCAAAGAAGAAAGATACCTTGGAAGTGGTTATAGAAATGAATGCTTCCAGTGTAATTGATACGGTTGTTGTACATCCAACTGGTGTTCCTCAAAAGCTTTTTGCAGATTCATTGTTAAGTGTCGCCGATTTTGAAGTTTTGAAAGATGGAAATCTTTTACTCTTGACCTACCCGAAGCGATTATCGAAAGGTAGTGAATTGATACTATGGAATCCTTTTACAAGCGAGAGACTCAATCGAATGGTTGTTCCGGAGGCAAGAGCTCAGGAATTGGTTCGAGATTACCGTGGAAATCCTCATTTGGTTTGTGAAAAAAAAGTCTATGGAATCTACGTTGATGGATTCAGGATTCAGGTTTCTACTTTGGAAAAAGATTATTTTCAAAAATACTTGTCGCCGATTTTAGATACCAATAAATCAAAATTGTATTTCTCAACCTTCAACAAGGATTATCCGGCTTTTGATTATTATTCATTCGATCAATTGGATTCCACTTATACAAAAATTGTTTCCATTACCGATAAGTTAATGATGGAACTGTACCGCTCAGAATACAAATGGGCAGATGTTCGTGTGAAAATTTGGGCAAAAACCAAAGAATATGAGACTGGTATTGATGCTGAAATTTGGGTAGGAGCTAATTATTTTACACAATCAATCTACTACAAAGAATTATATGCACCTATGTTTCATCGTAATGATACGCTTTTTGTTTTTGACTACTATAGAGATCAATTAATGCGTTTCGATGCCAAGGGTGAGCAGATTGATAGTATTCCGATTTATCATCACTACCATCCTAAAGAAACCGGCTGGAAAAAGAAGTTGATTCAAGATCGGGTAACAGGACAAATCTATGCAGTAATGGATATTGCCGGATATACTTACATTCGATTAGTTAATACTGATACCGGTGAATTGGGTAATAAGGTTAAACTGGAATACCGTTATGTGGAGAAGGTTGAAATTTATGATAATCAAGCTTTTTATATTTATCGAAAATTTGAATCACCGCAGAAAAAATTCTTGTATAAGGAAAAATTACCTTTTTATTTTCCACCGGCGAATGTTCCCCAAGGAGATCTTGTGAAAGGATTGTAATTTATTGAATAGCCTTATATTTTCTGAATATCAATAAGCAAAAGTCAGTATTATTTCAAATACTTTTCTTTCGTACTTTTCCTTGATGAAAAGTACGAAAAATCAAGCGCTTGCCAAAGCCTTTCACCTTTTCCCTGCACTATCGTTTGGTCTTCGAAAGCAGTGCTTTCTCTTCTCGATGCGGATATTTCTAAACTCGGACTACGTCCTCAGACACTAGAAATATCTGTCGCATCTTACGAAGTTTGGGTACCGAAAGGGTTTGCCGAGGCGCAATTGATAATCGCTTCGTGGAAAACAAGTCTTGACACCTTATTTAAGCGTTAAATATTACTTTTAATTTCTGATCATTCGAGAAGTAAATAGATAACTCAAATAAAATTTATTTACCTGATTGAGTAACTATATGAGTTAAGATATTGCGAAATTGATTTTGCTTTATTTCAAAACCACTTGAATAGACACCGGTAAATGATCCGAATATCCTCCTAAATATTCTTTCGAGCCATAAGTACGGAAAGGAACTTTGCTCCCTTTGTATTCGGTAATCAAAAATGGGAATGAATAAATTTTTCCGGAGTCTTTTACAACTTTAATTCCTTTTTGCGTCAGAAAAGCAGGACTTACCATAATATGATCCAGAACTTCCCATTGGCTTTTGTAACAATAAGATCCGCCAAATTCACCAGATTTAGGATAAATCATTTGCGTCATTTTTTTGTAAATGACCTGCGGAGCTTTGTCTTCTGGATGGTCATTTAAATCGCCCATGAAAACAATTTTCGTATTTTGATTAATATTCATTAAAGAATCAATGAATTTTTCAGCAGCATTTGCTGCGATCATTCGGTTGACTTCGCTTTCTTTTTCGCCACTTCTTCTACTAGGCCAGTGATTGACCATCGCATAAAACTCGTCTTTACCGGATTTGTATTTTGCCCATACAATATCGCGAGTTTTTGAATGTGCAGAATCGGGGAGGGCATAGCGTATAAATCCGGATTTCAATAATTTTAGAGTTGAGCTATCGTAGATCATCGCTACATCAATTCCTCTTTCATCCGGGCTATCATAATGTACGACTCCGAATTTATGGTTCATTTTTTTAGAATGTTTTATAACATCTCTAACTACAGCGGCATTTTCAATCTCAACGAATCCAACAATCAATGGATTGTTCATTTGATCGATCACTTGATTGATATGTGCAATTTTCTCTAAATATTTTGAAGTATTCCACAGATTAGCTGATCCTGGGAGAAATTCACTGTCGTCTTTTTTTGGATCGTCAATCGTATCGAATAGATTTTCAACATTGTAACAAGCTATCGTGTGTTCAGTTTGAGCAAAGAAAATGTTGTTAGCGATAAGGATAACAAGGAGTAGAGTGTGTTTCATTGGAGTTAATAAATTGTGAATTCAAAATAATTAAACCGGTTTAGGTAGCATCAAAACAAAAAATGGAGATCGGACGGGCGTCCTTTCTCCATTTTCATAATCAACCTAACCTAACCACCTAAATCGAGACAAATGTATATGTATTTTTTTGATTAACGACTGTTTTTTATTATTTCTAAGCTTTTTCTAATTTTTTTAAGCCTTTTTTAAGGCTTGAGAAATCTTAAAAAGTTGTGTTTTGTTACTTAATATATTGTTTTTTAGTAGTTTGTATTTGTTTTGATTGCGAGGTGATTTGAACTAATAAAATATAAATTAATGCTTTTTCAGTGGTTAATTAGGTTTTTCGAAATTATGTAACCAGTGGTGATAATAGGAGAGAATTCCTAAAAAAACAAATGGAGAGAAGACGGGCGTCCTCTCTCCATTCTTTAATCAACCTAACCTAACCACCTAAATCAGTACAAAGATACAATTGATTTCATTCTCGACGTAATAAAAATGGATATTTAACAAATAAATTCGACGAATTGAACTATTTTACTAATAAATGACTTTCTAAAATGGTTTAGTGATGAAAAAGTGTGTTTTTTATATTTAGAGATTTGATAATAAGAATTTTGTAGTTATGTTACAGGGTAAATATATTGATGCTCAAAACATAACCGATTTTGTGATCATAAAAAATCTTAAAAAAGGAATGCTGGTTAATTTTTATTAAATTCGTAACCGTTAATTATGCGATTCGTTTCTGATATATCTATATGGTGGTTATTGCCTTGGTTGGTGATCTCCATTCTTCTTTCATTTTACTTATACAAGAATGAAGCTTGGCTTTCAGAATTGAATAAAAGTTGGCGATTGACATTGAAGGGGTTA
>CAIUKX010000091.1 GCA_903899795.1 uncultured Flavobacteriales bacterium | reverse complement strand
CAATTTGGTATTTCGTCAAGTTATCGCTACTTGTGGAGTCAGGTAACTAAGAAACCTGCTTACTTTAATTATAAGCATACAGCCGACAGATGGCAATTTTATTTCGGACTTGGATTAATCTTGGCGGGTTGTTCAACTTATTTCTTCAATTATTCCGATCAGGTAAATGTTTCAGCTGATTCTTTGACTTATGCAAAACAGGCATCAACGATTTATTCAGACACTCATATTTTATATTTCTTGTTTGCAGGAGTTTTGATTGGTTTTGGAGCACGATATGGAAATGGTTGTACGGCGGGACATTGTATCATGGGAGTCTCACAGCTTTCTGTTGCTTCTATTATTGCAACAGTTTTCTTTTTCATAGGAGGTCTTATTGTGAGTTATTTAGTTATCCCATATATTTTGTAATATGTTTAGATTTATTTTAACATTGGTTTTAGGTTTTGCGTTTGGATGGGTATTAATTGCTTCGCAAGCTATTTCATGGTTTAGAATTCAGGAAATGTTTCATTTCGATTCATTTCACATGTTTGGTCTCCTGTTTTCTGCTATTGGTACTGCAGCCATTGGTTTAGCAGTAATCAAGAAATTCAAAGTGAAATCTGTGCGAGGAAATGAGATCGTAGTAACTCCAAAACCTGTAGAATGGAAGGCAAATGCTCTGGGAGGTTTGTTTTTCGGAATGGGATGGGGGCTGTCAGGAGCTTGTTCAGCACCTTTATATATTCTGATTGGGATACATTGGAAAATTGGATTAGCTTTGTTTGTTGGAGCAATGGCGGGTGTTTACTTGTATGCATTTACTGAAAAGAAATTACCGAGATAATGGGATTAGAATTAACAAGAATCGAAGAACCGTTCGTTTTTGAATTGAAAAATGAAGAGGGTGTCATCTGTGGAATTGATGCAAGTCCTGCTATTGGCGGTAAAGCAAAAGGTTTACGTCCTATGGAATTATTGGCCGGTTCATTAGCTGGTTGTGCTTCCATTGATGTATTATTGATATTGAAAAAACAGCGGATAGAACCGACTCATTTTGCGATTAGGATAGAAACTCGAAGATCAGCTGGAGTTCCTGCTGTTTTTGAAGAAATCAAGTTGATTTTTGAAGTCGACAACGAAGTAAATAAAGAAAAGTTAGAAAAAGCAATTGCTTTGACTTTAGAAAAATATTGTTCAGTTTCTGCTTCTTTGAAAGAGAATATTGATGTAAATTTTGAAATAGAATTTAAATAAAATGGGACAAGAAACCGATGCGATACGACTTCAGATAGAACGTTCACAATACAAAGAACATTCTGTGCCCTTGTACTTGACGAGCAGTTATGCGTTCGATGATGCGGAAGATATGCGAGCACTTTTTGCTGAAGAGAAGGAAGGGAATATTTATTCACGTTATTCAAATCCCAATGTTCAGGAATTATTGAACAAAATGTCTGCTTTGGAAAAATCAGAAGCAGGATGGGCAACAGCTTCCGGAATGGCTGCTATTTTCACCTTGTTTGGTTCTCTGTTGAGTGCAGGTGATCATATCGTTTCCTGTCGTTCTGTTTTTGGATCAACTCACCGATTGTTGACTGAAATTTTCCCTAAATGGAACATTACATCAACTTATGTAGATTTCGATCAGTATGATTTGTACGAACAATCTATTCAGCCGAATACCAAAATTGTCTTCATTGAAACACCATCTAATCCAGGATTAGATATTATCGATTTGGAAAGATTGGCGGCCATTTGTAAAAAGAAAAATGTCTTACTGGTGGTTGACAATTGTTTTGCAACTCCAATCATCCAGCGTCCCATCGAATTTGGCGCTGATGTGGTGATTCATTCCGCTACGAAATACATAGATGGACAAGGCAGAACCTTGGGAGGTATTATTTTATCGAGTCAGGAAATTATCAATAAATTAGAAGCTTTCGCGAGACATACCGGACCATCTTTAAGTCCTTTTAATGCATGGATTCTTTCCAAATCATTGGAATTATTACCATTGAGAATGGAAAGACATTCACAAAATGCATTAGCGATTGCTCAGAAGTTGCAAGGAAATACCAATGTTGAATGGGTTAAATATCCGCATTTAGAATCTCATTCTCAATTTGAAATTGCTAAAAAACAAATGAAGTGGGGAGGTGGAATCGTTTCTTTTGAAATAAAAGGAGGATTGGAAAATGGAAGAGCTTTCCTAGATAAGTTAAAGATGTTTTCATTGACCGCTAACTTGGGAGATACACGAAGTATCGCTACGCATCCTGCGTCGACAACGCATTCAAAATTGACACCGGAACAAAGAGCTGAAGTTGGTATTTCAGATGGATTGATCCGATTATCAATAGGTTTGGAATCTTTAGAAGATATTTGGCAGGATATAGAACAGGCTTTGAAAAACGGATAAAAAATAATACCTTCAAGCCATGATAAAATGGTTTTATTTTTTGCTTTTGACAATTGCACTACTGAGTTGTTCGCTAAATGCCTCTCAGGAAAGTAAATTAAACAGTGCTTTATCTTCCTATATTACCGCGCATAATGATGGTACAGCTATCTCTTT
>CAIUKX010000090.1 GCA_903899795.1 uncultured Flavobacteriales bacterium | reverse complement strand
TTTTATTCCAAGTAAATGTTTCGTACTTAATTTAGTCATATTTTATTTTGCAATTATTTATTCATAAAAGAATATTAGTCTTTAGCCGTTGAAAATAGAGTTACTTTATCATCTACATATTTTTCATGCCATTCTACTTTTACTTTCTCTGACGCAATGGAATCAATTGTTTTACCAATATATTTAGCCTGTATTGGCAAATGTCTGCTTAATCTTCTGTCAATTAATACTAATAATTCCACATCATTTGGCCGGCCGAATGCAAGCATTGCATCCAGTCCTGCACGTATTGTACGACCGGTATACAATACATCATCCACCATTATCACATTTTTATCTTCGATAATAAAATCGATTTCAGTTATAGAAGGAACAAGTTCTTTCTTCCTGAAATCATCACGATAAAAAGTTGTATCAAGACTTCCGCACTTGATGTCTTTTTTATTTAATATTTCAGTAAGTTTTTTTTGAATTCTTTTTGCGAGGTAAATTCCTCTTGGTTGAAGGCCGACAATAACAGTGTTTGAAAAATCGTTGTGAACTTCTATTAATTGATAACAAAGCCGGGTAACGGTAATTTCGAAGTGTTTGCTGTCTAAAATGATTCTAGGCTTCATCATATCGGGAAACAAAGATATGTAAAAACTTGGAGCACATAGTTATTATTTATTAAAATAAAAAACGCCCCAATTTCTCGGGGCGTTTTTCTAAAAACCATGGCGTGATTTCTAGATTTCATAACGTATTGCTACGCACGAAATATTTTACTCAGACTTCTTTTCTTCTTTTTCAGCGTCAGCAGATTTCTTTTCTGTAGCTTCCATATCCGATTTCAAATTCGAAAGTACATCCATATCTCCAAGTGTTGTCTTTTCGATACTGTCTTTCACCTTTTTAACCGATTTTTTAGTTGCTTCTTCTTCCGCTTTTTTTCCGTCTGTAGCTGCTGCTTTTTCAGCATTAACAGCATCTTCAACTAATTTAGTGTGAGATACTATTATTTTTTTCAGCTCTTTATTAAATTCCAAAACTCTGAAATCCAATACATCTTCAACCTTAGCAGGTTTTCCGTCTGCTTTTATCATGTGGCGGGTTGGGCAAAACGCTTCAACACCATAAGGCATCGATACAATTGCACCTTTATCCAGCACATTGATAATAGTTCCCTGATGAATTGAATCAACATTAAATATTGTTTCGAAAACATCCCAAGGATTTTCTTCAATTTGTTTATGTCCTAAACTTAATCTGCGATTTTCACCATCAATATCTAAAACAATAACCTCAATCTTGTCTCCAATTTTAGTGAAGTCTGATGGATGTTTAACTTTTTTAGACCATGATAAATCAGAGATATGAAGCAAGCCATCAATTCCTTCTTCCAATTCAACAAAGATTCCGAAGTTGGTAAAGTGACGAACAGTTGCAGTATGTTTAGTTCCTTTGGCATATTTAGTCATTACATCAGCCCAAGGATCAGGCATCAATTGTTTAATACCTAATGACATTTTACGCTCTTCACGGTCAAGTGTAAGGATAACAGCTTCAACTTCCTGACCCACTTTCAAAAAATCGTGTGCAGTACGTAAGTGTTGACTCCAGCTCATTTCCGAAACGTGAATCAATCCTTCTACACCCGGTTGTATTTCCACAAATGCGCCGTAATCAGCTATTACAACTACTTTTCCTGTTACTTTATCACCAACAGCCAATTCAGTTTTTAAGCTGTCCCAAGGATGCGCAGTAAGTTGTTTTAAACCTAAAGCAATACGTTTTTTCTCATTATCAAAATCAAGAATAACAACGTTAATTTTATCATCCAGTTTAACTACTTCTTCAGGATGGTTGATACGACCCCATGATAAATCAGTAATATGTATTAAACCATCTACTCCGCCAAGGTCGATAAACACACCATAAGAAGTGATGTTTTTAACAGTGCCTTCCAACACCTGACCTTTTTCAAGTTTGCCGATGATTTCTTTTTTCTGTAATTCAAGTTCAGCCTCAATTAATGCTTTGTGAGATACCACAACGTTTTTAAATTCATTGTTGATTTTAACAACTTTAAATTCCATTGTTTTACCAACAAACTGATCGTAATCACGGATAGGTTTCACATCAATTTGAGAACCCGGTAAAAATGCTTCAATACCGAATACATCAGCTATCAAACCACCTTTAGTACGGCATTTTACAAAACCGGTAATAATTTCATCATTTTCAAGAGCAGTGCTCACTCTTTCCCACGATTTCATCGAACGTGCTGTTTTATGAGAAAGTATCAGCTGACCACTTTTGTCTTCCTGACTTTCAACATAAACCTCTACCATATCACCGATTTTTAAATCGGGATTGTAACGGAATTCTGATAATTGTACTACTCCATCTGATTTGAAGCCGATATTAACTACCACTTCTTTACTGTTTTTACCAACAACTTTTCCCTGAATAGTTTCGTTGGATGTAATCGATTTTAGTGTTTTTTCATACACCGATTCCAGTTCTTCGCGTTCTGCTTTAGTGTAAGCATCACCTTTTTTTCCTACTGCATTCCAATCAAACGCCTCATGTTCTTCAAGATGGCTTTTCTGTGCTACTGGTGCGGTTTCTGTTTGTTCTTCCATTACAGGTTGAACTGTTTCATTTTCTGACATTTTTGTCTTTTTTTTGTATCCAATCACTCATTTATTTAAAAGTAATTGAAGAGGTTAATATTAATTTATCTACTCCCTATTTTTTTAGGGGACACAAAAGTACGATTTTTTGGCGTACAAAAGCTTTTTTCGCTGAAAAATAGTTCCCCGAATGAAGTTTGAGAGGAATTATAGATATTTTACGACGAACTTCTTCCTTATTAAGCCTGTCGGTATTGAACTTGTGGGGCTATTGGCGGGTAAATACGAGATATAAACTCAATTGATTATCTCTTTATTCTACCACCACTATTTTCCTATTCACAACCATTTTCTTCTCATCAATTATCTCCACAAAATAAATACCTTTTGATAAATTACTTATATCTATTGTTGATTGATTAGCGGCTGGTGTGCTTGCCGAAACCACTTCCCCTAAAAGATTAATTACTTTTATTTCTTTTATGTTGGTTGATGATGTAATGGTAATGCTGCTGGTGATTGGATTGGGGAAG
>CAIUKX010000089.1 GCA_903899795.1 uncultured Flavobacteriales bacterium | reverse complement strand
TTGATTCTTTCAATGATTCCTGATTTGGTTAAAGTTTCTCGACTGACTGTTTCTCCATCCTTAAAGTTTTTTTCAATTTTGTCCAGACTCACTGGCACAGCTTTTTCATTCAAGGACTTGAAACCTTTTTTCTTTTTCATGTGATCAACCAAGGTTGAGCGACCACCTTCAAACAAAGGATCAATGTGCGCGCCTGAGCGAGCTTTTTGCCCTTTCATTCCTTTTTTGGATGTTTTACAATCATAGTTATTTCAATACAACAATACAGGATAAGCGGTCACAAATAAGTAACCCAAATAAAGCTATAGATACTATCATTGAGATTAGCCCAGATGTAAAAAACAATGCAGTCATAAAGAAGCAGCCTACTCTTCCCAAAGTAAATAAATATGAGGAAAAAGTAATGATGTTTGGCTTTCTGGATTCTTTCAAAAGAAATATAAGTGACACAATAGGCCAAAGTGATCTAAGAAGGATTCGAGACCTCATTATTGTAAATAAGAATGATGAGTTTAAAAAATGGCTTGATTTAAATGACATCAGTAAATCCGAAAAACTGCAATATAAACAGGCATATTTCAAGCAATATTATAATCAGCGAATGAAATCTGATTCGCTCATACATATTTTCAATTGACTTAATCAATTATCGCGGGTAATTGTTGTTTGCTTCATTTAAAATCAAGCATTAGTCTGCAACAAGAATTTAGCAATATGTAATTTGACCTTTCTGTTGGTGCTGTTGTTTGTTTCTTGTATTACATTTTGAATGTTGTTATTTGATTTGTCCGCTGAAAGATCCTACAGTGGATTCATATAATCATAGTGCATCAATTAAAATCAACAATAAAAATGACACGCTAATAAATTGCTAAAGCAGTCAAAACAAGCGGCAAACAAGGGCTTTTGTTTTATTTTTATAGCTAGGAATAAAATAATAGCAAAATGAAAGTAAAATACATTCGCTGGTCAACACTATCACAATCAGGATCAAGACAGCAACTTGATAATAGGGAATATGACCTAATACTACAGGAACAGATTTCCGGATCTATTGCTTTTTCTAAACGCCCACAGGGAGCCGAAGCAATGAAGCTGATTGAATCAGGTAAAGTAACAGATCTCTATGTTGAAGAATTTTCCCGCCTTGGTCGAAATGCCTTTGATACATTAACAACCTTAAAAGTCTGTGAGGATCATGGTGTGAATGTTCATATCCAGAACATGAACCTAGATAGCATAGTTGAAAACAAGCCCAATCCAATATTCAAACTATTCAGCCATATTGTTTCGGTTATTGCCGAACAAGAGAAAGAACTTATCCGGGAGCGTACAGAGATGGGTAAAATGGCAGCCAGGCAGAAGGGAGTAAAGTTCGGAAGGAAAGCAGGTAGCAATGAGAGAAAGGTTGACTTCCTGAACAAAGAGACAAATAAGCAGATCCTCAAATACCTGAAAGAAGGTCGGACTACAGTTCGGGAGATAGCTAAAATCACAGATTCATCTACGGCAACAATCATGAAAGTAAAGAAGGTGGCTATTGAAACGAAACAACTAATACTATCATAATGGAGATTACTATACAACATCAGATAGAGAAGACCTTTCACACATTTGATGTGAATGATCCTGATAAGCTAACGGATGAAGAAGTGAGGATGATTTGTTGGGATATGAATGTTGTAGCGATATTTGAGAATACGCGGACAGTGAACCCCTAATTCCGCGCGGTGGCTGGTATAGTTGGTCTGGCGGGTCA